>JAITJT010000107.1 GCA_031278795.1 Deltaproteobacteria bacterium
CTGGCCATGGCCTTGATGGTGAAGGGTTCCAGGCCGTTGATGGCGGTGTCCACCCTCTGGGCGGATCCGGCCACCTGGAGGGTGATTTGATCCTTTTCTATGGTCTTGACGGACATCCCCAGGAGGGTGACCAGGTTGAGGAGCTCGTCGCGCCTCTCTCTTTCGAAGGCGACGGTTATGAGCGCCAGCTCTCCGGTCATGGCCAGCTGGTGGGGGATGTCGTCTACCTTTATGACGTCAATTAGCTTCCTGAATTGCTTGGTCACCTGGTCTAGGACCTGCTCGTCTCCTGAGACCACCAGGGTTATGCGGGTGATGCTCTGATCCTCTGTGGGGCCCGCGGCTATGGACTCCACGTTGTAGGCCCGGCGGGTTACCAGGCCCGCCACGTGGCTTAAGACGCCTGGTTTATTGCGGACAAGTATGGAGATTATTTTTTTCATCATTTTTTTATGCCTCCGACTCGTAGAAATCAGTCTGACCTTTTCCGGCCGGAATCATAGGGAGCACGTTCTCGTTGGGGGCCACCATCACGTCCAGGAGCCCGGGACCTTTGAGTTCTATCAACCACTTAAGCCCATCTTTTAGCTCAGAGGGACTTTCTAGCCTCTTTCCCGGGATGCTAAATACCTCAGAGAGTTTGGAGAAGTCCGGGGTGTACTGGAAGATGGTCTCCGAGTACCTTTTTCCAAAGAAAAACTCCTGCCACTGGCGTACCATGCCCAGGCAGCCGTTGTTGATGATGACAATCTTAACCGGGATATTGTACTGGTGAATGGTCGCGAGCTCCTGGAGGGTCATCTGGAACCCTCCGTCTCCGCATACCGCGAACACGGGAGTCTCAGGAGAACCCAGGGCCGCGCCCATGGCCGCGGGAAGCCCAAAGCCCATGGTGCCTAAACCACCGGAGGACAGGAAGTGCCTGGCCTTCTTGGTGGTGAGGAACTGGGCGCACCACATCTGGTGCTGGCCCACGTCGGTCACGAATATGGCCTCGCCATTGGTTAGTTCAGACAAGAGGCTAATGACCGCCTGGGGCCTGATTACCTTGTCGTCGGGCGGAACTATGAGGGGATGGCGGGCCTTTAGGTCCATTATCCTCTTCTGCCACTCCGGCCTTTTCTTGGGTTCCATTTTCTGGATGAGGAGCTCTAGAACCAGCTTAAGGTCCCCTGTGACCGGCAGATCCACGGTCACCCTCTTTCCTATCTCAGCCGGGTCCACGTCCACGTGGGCGATTCTTGCCAGAGGCGCGAAGCGCCTGACATCTCCCACCACCCTATCGTCAAAGCGGGCCCCTAGGCCCACTATGAGGTCAGCCTCGTTGATGGCGATGTTGGAGTACTTGGGCCCGTGCATGCCGGGAAGCCCCAAGGAGAGGTAGTGCCCGTCCGGAAACACCCCCTTGGCCTGGAGGCTGGTGACTACCGCCATGTCCTGGGCCTCGGCTAGGTTAAGAAGATCCTTGGTGACCCCGGTGATGACCGCCCCGCCGCCCACGTAGAGCATGGGCCTCTGGGAATGTAAAAGCGCCTCAGCCAGGCGATCCACCTGGTTTTGGTCCGGCACCACCATGGGGTTGTAGCCTGGGATGCTAACCGACTCAGGCAGCTGGTACTTGAGGGTGGCCACCTGGACGTTTTTGGGGATATCCAAGAGCACCGGCCCCGGGCGGCCGGTGCTGGCTATATAAAAGGCCTCGGAAAGGGAGGGCAAGAGCTCCTCCGGGTCCTTGATGAGGTAGTTGTACTTGGTTATGGGAATGGAAATGCCGTAGATATCAGCCTCCTGGAAGCTATCGCTACCTAGGGAGGTGGTGGGCACCTGCCCGGTGATGGCGACCAGGGGTACCGAGTCCATGTGGGCGTTGGAGAGTCCGGTCACCAAGTTGGTGGCCCCGGGACCGGAGGTGGCTATCACCACCCCCACCTGTCCGGTGGCCCTGGCGAAACCGTCGGCCGCGTGGATGGCTCCCTGCTCGTGGCGGGCCAGGATGTGCCTTATGCCCGACTGATAGAGGGCATCATAGAAGGGTATGATTTGGCCTCCCGGGTAGCCGAAGATTAGGTTGGAGCCCCTATCTTTGAGGAACTTCACTATGGCCTGGGAGCCGGTCATGGTGCTTTGGTTGGATGTGTCTTTTAAGTCTTTGTTCATAAGCCTTGCCGTATGGTTTTATCTTTTAGCCGCCCTAGCGGGCGGCGTGGCGGTGGGAGATAGCCTCCCTGAGGGTCTGGGTGTCAACAAACTCGAGATCCATGCCCGAGGGAATGCCCCTAGCTAGCCTGGTCACCTTCAAGGGGCGGCCTTTGAGTCTATCCAGGATGTAAGAGCAGGTAGTCTCGGCCTCAGGAGAGCTTCCTGTGGCTAGTATCAGTTCCTTTATGCCTTCTCCGTTATCATTTGTCTTTGACAAACGGTCTATGAGGTCAGAGATGTTCAACTCATCCGGGCCCACGCCCTGAAGGGGGTTCAAGACCCCTCCCAAGACATGGTAGAGCCCCCGGTAGAGCCCGGAGCTCTCCATCACCAGGAGATCCGCCGGGGTCTCCACCACGCAGAGGCTAGAGTGGTCTCTGGAAGGGTCCGCGCAGCGGGGGCAGGGGTCCGAGTTGGTGTAGTCATGGCAGAGGGAGCAGAAGTGAATCTCTCTCTTAACTGCCGTCAAGGCCTGGGAAAGGGCCTCCACCTCGTCCTGGGGGCGTTTGAGGATATGGAGGGCCAACCTGGTGGCGCTCTTCTTACCTAGCCCGGGGAGGGCCGAAAGCCTGGAGATGAGGTCATCTATCTGCGGGGGAAGCTGCATCTTGATACTCTTGGGTTAAAAAGTCTAAAAAAAAGTCAAATAAAATAGATAACAAGAAAAGCACCCTTCTTTCAAGTCCTTTTTAGAGCTCCACCACCAAAAACAAAGGGCGGCCTTTACAGGCGGTTTTAGACACTCTTTCCCTCTCTCTTTTTTACTCCAAATCTTCCCTAAATCCAAGATTACCTTGGCTCCAATATTCCTTGGATTTAATATAAAATCACCCACACCTAAATCCATAGCCTAAAGCCCGGGGGCCTAGAGGCCCCGGGGCCTAAAGACCCCACCCCTAGGTGTATTCCCTCAAGGTCTTTCCTCCAGCATAATGTAGGGGTGGCTAAAGACATTCTCCACTTTTGAGACTATTAAGATTCAAGGGAAAGACCTAACATATTTGAACTCTTTGGGGAAAAGACAGCTGGCCATAAGAATTTTGGAAGATGGGAGCAAAGTTATCAAAGGCTAGGCCATGAAAAATGAAAGGAAAGGCGAAAATTATTGAAATATGTTGTTTTTTGGGGTTTTTATGTGTGATAATAATTAAAAATTCGGGCTGAACTTCCCAAACCCTCATCTCAAAAACAAAAAATATGATTAATTTTCGTCACGGGAGAAAAAATTTTTTTCCCCTTTGAAGCGGAGCCCCGCGAGACCCATCCCCTAAAGTGCTCTACCAGTCAAATGCCACTCACTTATTTGCATTAAAAAAGGCTTTCTATTTATGTATTCCATATGGAAAAAACTGGATACCCAACATGAACTCCTGGCCGAGCTCAACATCGGCCAGAATCCCATGCAAAGCGCGGTAAAGAACTACTTCCGCATCCCCATAGTATGGAGCTCCAATTCCATAGACGGGAGCACCTTCAACAAGTCGGATACCAGGAAAATCCTAGAAGACGAGGTGAGCGTGGGGCACAAGCCCATAAAGGATCTCCTGGCCGTGGTGGGACTCAACAAGGCATACGAACACATGTTCCGCCTGGCCAGCTTCGACAGGGTGAGCGAGGAAGACATACTGGATTTCCACCGCTTGATAGGGGATAGCCTCAACAACTCCATGGAGGCGGGTTTATACAGGAAGACGAAGGTTAGCGTTCCCAACGTAGACGGCAAGGAGTTCCCAGGGCCTGAGGCCATGAGCTGGCTCATGAAGGATCTCTTGAAGAAGTGCGATCTCAACCGCTTCCTCATGCATCCCATACGCTTCGGGGTGAATTTCCACATAACCATAATGGACACGCTCCCCTTCGAGGAGGGAAACGGCCGCATTGCCAGGATGGTCATGAACACAATATTCCTCCAGAAGGGCTATCTTCCCATAGCCATAGACCCATCTTTAAGGCGGGAGTACATGTTCGGTTTCTCCGGATCCGACGAGAAGAACGTGGAGTTCTTTGAGAACTTCATAGCCGATTTGGTCTCAAAGACCCAGGAGGATTTTTTGAAGACGGTGGAGGCCAAAAAGATTGTGATTTAAAAATAATAAAAAAATTTTTTTTAAGTGATTATTCACCAATAAATTATCAAACACCGCTCGCCAAACATCAATATTAGTTAACAAAACACTAAAGTTTAATATTTTTAAATTTCAGCTTTTATTACTGTGTAGAGCTCAAAAACTCTTCCCAAATTTAAGCTTGTGGATTATCTTTCATGGAAGTAATGTTTTCTAAAGAGCTTAAGGAAGAGTCTTTCTTAAATACTATTTTTTTAAAATCATTTCGTTTTTTTTGAAGCGGAATAAATTATATTATTCCAAATATGCTGCTGAAAACTATAATAATAAGGAATTAAAGAAATATTATAATTTCAGAAAACAAATATTATAATATCGCACAAAAAAAATATTATAGTAACGCATAGAAAAAAACAAAAAGTTTTTGGTTCTATGGTTCTTACAATCTTTTGATGAGCCCCTGGCGGCTCCCTTCTAACGATAAACGCTCAGGCCTATTGGGGGTTTTTCGCGGCCCTCTCCCATCTTCCATGGGGGTGGGCCTTTTTCTTCCACTGGGTTTAAGCTATAATTAGCTTACACTCCACCCCTACGCCATAATTGCCACCTTTTTAAGATGCCCGAGATTCGCCTTAGGGGCCTTTTGCCGCGGCATCATGTTAGCCATAAAAACTATGCGTCTTGTTTTAATAAGCACCTTTCTTCTTTTTTCTCTAATGCTCTCAGCCCCAGGCCCCACATGTCTGTGGGCCCAGGAGCCCGCGCCCATTTTTTTGAAGTGGGAGTACAAGCGGCCCTCCAGGCTCCAGAACGGCAACGTACGCCTGGTGATGAAGCTGGTTGCCAACACCGGAGAGGAGATTTCCCAGGCCTCCTTCTGCTACCGCCTCCTACCCCTAAAAAACTTTAGGGAGCTCAAGGACAAGCTCCCGGATCCCATAACCATCACCGGAGACTTCCAGGGCTCTCTGAATACACTAGAGATTGTATCTGGGTCGGACATGCTAGCGGACGTCGAGGGGACTGCTCTAGTGGGTGGTAGGCGCATGTACGCCCAGGCAGCGGCGATGATCTATGGGGACTCCATAGGGGAGGACACGCTTCCCGTGTCCAACGGAGAGTTTCCAGGTTGGCCGGACTACATGATGATGAGCACCGGCTACCTCTACTGGCCCCGGGTGGGGGAGACCTTCACCCTGGTGCCCAAGGGCCCGGGCGCGCCCATCTCCTACAAGGTCTATAGTGATAATGGCTTGGTTGCGGGAAGTTACAAAGGGGACGGAAGGGCCACGAGCTTCACCCCGGAAAATGACGAGGAACTGGACTCAGCCAAGAGCTCCAACCTAGCCAAGCCCATTTATTTCGTGGCGGAGCTGGCGGACCATTCCGTTTATTCCTACACCATGAACATCCACCGCTCGCGCTA
>JAITJT010000081.1 GCA_031278795.1 Deltaproteobacteria bacterium
TTTTTCCTATATATTATCTTTCTGATAATTCTTGTGAGAGTTACAAGTTAAGGCGATTTTGCCTCAGGATTGTTTCATAAACCAAAAATATTTTCTAAATTCCAAAAAAAATATATGCCTTGTGCATTTTTTTAATTTAATCTCTTATTGTACTTTAGAAAAGACTTTTTCCTAGACACTACATTAACATTTGGGCTTTAATTTGATTTCGATTGAATGTCGCCCATCAGCCGCCAAAAATAATGCGTTGCCGGCTATTCTCAATAGCTTTACAGCTTTGGGATTCATGGTGCGTTCAAGGCGTAAGCCTTTACGTGCTTTAACTGCAATGCAAAAATCAGGAGACATGATGCCCGATTCAACCGTCCAGTTTTTTGTTCGCAAAAAAATAACTTTCTATCTTCCGCTAATTTTAGTCTTCGTCCTTTCCTTAGTAATCACAGGCTGCCACGGCGGGCATTCCGCCGCCGTCATCAAGAAGTCTGTGCCCACCTTCACGCAAATCACCACGGAAACCAACCGTCAACTGGTAAATAGCATCCTGAAGACCGCGTTCTCCCAGTTCGGGACCCCCTACCGCTATGGAGGGAGCTCGCCTGAGACTGGCTTTGACTGCAGCGGCTTCGTGTCCTGGGTCTACAAGCAGTATGGTATTAACCTACCCAGGTCCTCGCGCGACATGCTGAGCGTGGGAACCCCCATTGAAAGGGCCGATCTCCGCCCCGGGGACCTGGTGTTTTTCAACTACGGCTACTCCCACGTGGGTATATACACAGGTGACGACAAATACATCCACAGCCCCAGTACAGGGAAAAGGATACAGGAGTCCGACCTTAACGGCCGGGGCCGCAAGGAACACTACGTGGGCGCCCGCCGGATCATCAATAATAGGGGCGTCACCAACATATCCGACAGCCTCAAGGCCGAGTGGGTGAAGCAGTCGCGTCACCAGACCACCCTGGCCATGAACGACAGGGCCGCGACTAGGGTAACGGGCGCCAGGGCCAACTACACCCCCAAGAGCACATCCTCCAAGAGCGCATCCAATAGAAGTCGAAGTAAAAACGCCTCCGCCAAGCGCTCCTCAAAGTCCAAGACGGCCTCAGCCAAGACCCACAAGGTGGCGAGCGGCGACACCATGTTCGACCTGGCCAAACGCTACGGGGTCTCCACCTCGGATCTGGTCGCCTACAACAACATGTCCAATGGCAACAAGCTAAAACCGGGTCAGACCATAAAGATACCGTCCGCCGCCGCCAAGGACACCAAGAAGAGCTCCAAGGGCAAGGCCTCCTCCAAAGGTAAATCCAAGTCCTCCAAAAAATAATTTCAGTTTCTTCCTAAGATCTTCCCAAGCGCAATCATCCACGCACATTGACGCCCTGAAAATCCACCTTGGATTTCAGGGCGTTTTTTTGCCTTTGGAGTTCTAAACTTGGATTGAAAGGCGTTTTAGCTTAGTCGCGTATAAAGTTCACTTTTTTTTCGATCCATTACGCCTCTCAAAATGGAAATAAAAAAAGCAAATAAATGAAATAAACAAGCGCCCTAATCGCTTGTCTAGAGCGCGCGGGCAAAGATCCACGATTGTCTATGGGCTTGTCGAGTTTGCGGGCTTGGATTTGTATTCAAAATTGTTAAGTTTTCTTTACGCCATGCGGCTTTTTGCCAAAGATGAATTGTATGACCCTGTGGATACCTTATTCCGCACAAATTATTTACAATATCCGCGTAGTTTCAAGCTCTCTTTGGTAAAGTAATTACACGCGCTAATTTTCCAGCCGCGCTGGAGGCGTTTTAGGTCTTTTGAATCATAGGGGCGGCTAAGGAATCTGATGGGCTCCGGAGGGCTCACTGGAGGCCCTTAATCCCATGCAAATTATCTTGACAAAAGGAAAGGATTTTTGCTAAAAAACAAAACTGTTTTATCATATTCAATTTCAAAAGCCTTTCCGGAAGGGGTTTTTGTCCCCTATCTCTTTTCAAGGGTAGCACCATGAAGTCACGTATCCCAGCCTTCATTGTGGGGACGCTCGTCCCTATAGCGGCCGTGTTGGCCCTCATGCCCTGGTACAACCGGGTGGAACCATTGGTACTGGGCTTTCCGTTTGGCTATTTCTGGATCTTCCTCTGGATAGTCCTCACCTCTCTATGCCTATTCGTGGCCTATAAACTGGATCCAGCCAACGCCGGAAAACCAGAGAGCGACAAAGGGGAATAAGATGGCCCTCACAATTTTTGCGGCGGTGCTCCTTTGCTCCGTGCTCATATCGGTTCTCTCCAGGAAGGGCATGATAAAGGGCAACCTGACGGACGTCCTGGTGGCCAGCGGCTCCTTTGGGCCGGCCCTGCTCTTCTTCATAATGGTTGGTGAAAACTACACCACGGGCACCCTCCTGGGGGCGCCCGGTTCCATGTACTCCTCCGGGGCTAGCTACGGTTTCTGGTTCATCCCCTATATACTCTTAGCCTACCCCATAGCTTATTTCTTGTCACCAGCCATCTGGCGCATGGG
>JAITJT010000128.1 GCA_031278795.1 Deltaproteobacteria bacterium
CTGGTGAAGGCGCCAAAGACCAAGGGGATGACCACGAACAGAATAACCGACAAGAGGAGCGTGCCCCAGGGAACGGTGACTCCGCTTATTCCCATGAGGAATCCCACAATTGGTGTGAAGGCAATTATTATGATTAGATCGTTGGTCGCGACTTGAACCACGGTATAGGCCGGGTTTCCCTTGGTGAGATGGCTCCACACAAAGACCATGGCAGTGCAAGGAGCCGCTCCCAACAAAATGGCGCCCGCTAGATAATCCTTGGCCAGATCTTGCGGGATAAAATTTTTAAATATCACGCCAAAAAAAAGAGAGCTAAGGGCGAACATGGAAAAAGGCTTTATGAGCCAGTTAACAACCCAGGTGAGAAAAAGACCTTTAGGCATCTTCCACACATTTTTAACACTCGCGAAATCCACCTTGAGCATCATGGGATAGATCATAACCCATATCAAGATGGCGATGGGCATGGATACATGGGCGTACTCGAATTTCGATAAAAACGAAGGGACAACCGGGAGGAATTTTCCAATCAAAACGCCAATGAGCATGCAAAGTATCACCCAAAAAGTCAGATATCTCTCAAAGAAACCAATTCCTTTGTTTAAGTCTTCTTCCATTTTTATGACACTCCAAAACTATAATGCATTTATATATTATAGCCCAAAATTATTCTTTTGTCAACATAAAGATTTTCTAAAACTTATATTACCTCGGGCGCTTTTATCGTTAAATCCAGAGTGTTTCGTTATTTCCTAAGTGTTCAAACAAAATTCGCAAAGGCTTGCCATAGCTAAAACACCGCGCCCAATCAAAAAGGGCGCGTCGCAAATGAACGCGCCCTGTTTGAATTATTTATGACTATGGGTATTTAGAAAAAACCTTACAAAAGATTTGCTTTAGACATTCTCTAGAACCGCGGAGACAAAAGAAATATCTTACTTTCTTTCACATACTTCTAGAGACTAACATTTCATTTTGCGTAATTATTTTCTGTTTTGGCGTGGATATTTTCCCTACTAGGCTATCCAGACAATTAGTCTTGGTAAACGCATACAAATGGGTAATATCGCCTTCTCACTTTTTCCCGACGCAAAAGTATACAGCGTAACTTATCCCTCCCAAGAGCGAAACGTAGCGAAACACTCCACATAAAAATAGATTTTGCGCCCCAAATGTTACACAGCGAGCGCTCTAGGGAAAAAAATTATGTTTCCTAAATGTTAATGGGAAATATTTTTGCGCAAAGCGCTCCTATATCCCACAATGTTTCCATAGGGTTCACGGAAATCATTTTAGAAATATTTTGAGCCCAAAAGCTTAAGATAAACTTTTAAGAAATTTCCATCATTACGCTAGTAAAAGGAAGATCTCATCTAAAAAAAAAATGTTTTTTGAAAAACTCGACTCACCAAAAGGGGTAAGTTGGCGTTTTAAGCCTGTCTTCTCGCTCCGTTTCCTTGGCCGTTTCCTGGCTGCGCCTTGGCGCCTTGGGGGATAGCCTCACTTTGTTCCTCGGGTTTTTTCTCCAGAGTAATGGCGCAGCCATCCTCCACCCCGGGCCCGCAGAAGGGTTTGGCGAGCACCAGGTTCACCAGGGTTTCGTCGAACTCCGTGCCGCAGCCATCTTTAAGGATCTTGTAGACCTTATCTAAGGGGAAAGGATCCTTGTACTGGCGCCTGGATGCCAGGGCATCGAAGACGTCGGCTATTTTTAGGATCTTTCCGTGGAGGGAAATCTTGTCGGCGGTGAGCTTCATGGGATAGCCAAGCCCGTCCAAGCGCTCGTGGTGCTCGGATATGGCCCGGTAGACTCCTTCCGGAAGCTTTATGGATCTCATGATGTCGGTTCCGATGGTTGGGTGTTTCCGCATTATCATGAACTCGTCATCGTCCAGTTTTCCGGGTTTATTGAGGATTACGTCCGGGATGCCCAGTTTGCCCACGTCGTGGAGCAGGCCTCCTATGTAGATGTCCTCGATTTCAGCCGGTGAGAGGCCCATGTTCTGGGCCAGCTCCCTGGATAGCTCGGCCACCCTGGTGGAGTGACCGGCTGTGGTTGGATCCTTGGCGTCCACCGCGCCCATGATGAGACGCAGCATGCCCACGAATAGCTCCTGGCGGGTGCGGTACTCCTCTATGGCCTTAAAATGCATGGCCGATGACAGAACCAAGGCCGCCAGGCTCCTCAGCATCTCCTGGCTCTTATCCCCCACCCAGCCCAAAATGGCGTACTGATCCACCCTCCCCTCAATATCCGGAAGGCCCAGGAGCAAGCGGTTGAGACCGCCGGAGCCGCGCACGATGGAGGCCTCCAGTGAAGGATCGGCGAGCTTCTTGGGAGGGGGGATGTGCCCCAGGGCGGCGAGAACCTCCGGATCCTTGGCCGGGGCGTGGGGATTGAGGAGGGCCACACCCGTTAAGCGCTCTATCTCCGGCCACTGCTTGAGGAGATGCTCTTCAAAGCTTCTGGAGACAGCCGCCAGGTCCAGCCTCCCCAAAAAGAGAAGGGAGTCTATGGAGAGCTTCTGGATCTCCCAGTCGGCGGAGAGGAATCTCACCCGGATGAGGGTGACCAGCACAAAGCAGACCAGCATGACCAAGACCGGAAGGAGAGGTGGTATCCACCTCTCGAAAGAGGAGAAGAGCACCCAGGTGATAACTACCCACGCCACGAGTATAAACATAAGGACGATCAAGGCCAGATTGAACTTGAAGGGGAGGATCCTCTTCTTAAAGAGGGTAAAACCCCTCTCGCTCTCGGCGTACCAGAAACCCAGCTTGGCGCCCAGGAAGGACAAGAAGGCCGAGATTAAGACCACGAACAGTGACGAGAGAGGTATGGGAGAAAATCCCATAAAGACCGTGGAGGTGGCGTGGGCCAAATAAAGAGAGCCTGGAATGGATTTACCGCCGCCTATGGAAAAGGAGTCCGTGGCGCCCGCCGCGTTCACCCCCACAAACACGATGGCCCCGTCGAAGACATCCTCGGACACTAAGCCCCTCAGGACGTCCGAGTACTCATAGACGGGCATCTCATACTTAGGATGGTGGAGCTTGTAGGTGAAGTCCGGTAGCAGTCCGAAGTCGCCTCCGGAGGTTTCCAGATTCCAGCCAAATGGGCTGGGAGTGATGTTTCCCTGGCTATAGCTTAGGGAGATGAGTATGGAGAGAACCAGCGAGGGGGCAAAGGCCCCCTCGGTGGGAAATACCAGAGGGTAGTCCCGGCTTATGCCGTCCGTGTCGGATCTCACGTTGGCTATACCCACGGCGTAGGCCGAGTCGAAGAGCTCGGGTATGGGATTTAGGATCTGGAGCCCACCATCCGGCCCGGGGAGGGTGGCCGAGGCCAATATGACGTTTCCCAGGCCCTGGATGGTCTCAGATAGAGTCTTATCCTCCTGCGGATCGGTTTTCTCCAGGAAGAGGATGTCCATGACTATGAGGCTAGCCCTCTCCAGCTGCCCTAAAAGCTGGGCGTGGATGCGCCTGGGGAAGGGCCAGTTCTGGACGCTGTCCAGGGAGCGGTCGCCGGCCAGGATGAGAATTATCTTAGGTCCCGGGGGATCCTCCACCCTGGACTCGAAAAAGTCGAAGATGCCGTTATCCGCGAAGCCCGCCCCCTTGGGAAAAAGGAACATGACTAGCCCGCCGAGTGCCGCGCAGAGCACCAAGATACACACCCTACCAGCTGTTGTGCGCAGAAAGTTCATAATCTTGAAATTATACCCTAAAAGCGCGCAATTTACATGCACAAATTTATGGAACTAAAAGGCTTTTCACATCCAAGCCCCCTTAGGCTAAAGATTCCGCAAGGCCACTAAGCCCCTTTTGTATCTGTGGCCTTTTAAGCTTCCATAACTCATCCTCATCACTAACGCCATCCTCCTCCTCATCACCAATACCATTCTTCCGCGGCCTCCTCCTCCTCCTCTTACTCCTCCTCCTTCTTCTTCTTCTTCTTCTTCTTCTTCTTCTATTCCCGAAGGCTATTCACGTAATCAGTGTTAGCTGATGAGAGTAAGACGCTTTATGGGGAAGGTCTGAAAGTCCTTAGATAGGGAAGAGATAGCTTCCCCTTTTTACAGGGGAGAGGCTAATTGAGGCGCCCACCAATGGTTAAAGCGCGTGAGCCGAAAGGGCTCACGCGCGGAAGGATAGGAGAAAACAATAAGAGCGCTAAGACGAAAGATATATCATTTATATAAAATGATATCAGCTTAAACTCTCAAGATAGTTATTAAAAGAAAAAACAATCTATCCATATCCAACTGCCTAAATTATTGATAATCTGGAGCGTATTGGCCGCTTCCGCATCCTAAGATATATTCACAAAGACTTAGGGATCTTTAATGGACACAGACAGCATACAGGTTCACTAAAGGTGATGAGGTTTGACCTACGGGACCTGTGCCGTCAATCTTGTGCACATCAATGGTGCCGTCTAAAAATTCAGAGCCAGGAGGACCTGAGATGAAAAGTGACATGGCATTCGTCCAATATTCGGGACTGGGAACTATGTCCCATCCAGCCGCGACGGCTGCGCCTTTTCCGGCTGTGGCGCCAGAGACGCTATTCCTGCTTACGGAGATTAGCTGTCTGAGACTTGGAAGCTTCGTCTGGGTTGAAGCGTAGCTACCTGTACCGGTGCTTATCCATTCCGTGGTATCAAAAGAAATAGTGAGGTTGGGTAGAAGGCCAGTCACGCTAATTAAATCCGTCCTAACCACGCCACCGCAAACCGCGACCGACGCCGGAAACATAGTTGGGCTCATGCCAGAGGCAAACACCATCATGTACACGTCCGGCATTGTACTGTAGGGAGCGAGGTATGTTGTGGGCGCGGTTGCGAAAACGCTTAAGGGGCCATTTCCGAAAGTAACAACTATGTCTCTCTGCTTGGTGACCGCGCCAATCACTGTCTGGGCCCTCACCGTCACCGTCCTTTGACCCACTATATCCGTAAGATAGGCGATAGCGCCGGTGGGAGCACTTCCTTCCGGGGCCGTCGAGTTTGTCCAAAAGCTCGTGTCATTCGCGGTCGTGCCCCAGGTGAGTCCGTTCATGTCGCTTGCTCCGTGCAACCACCATGGCTCATTGGGATTCTGGACGCTAATTATTGTCCAGCTCACGGCGGCGACCGGGGTTAAACCGTCAAAATACGGTTCTATGGTTGCCGTGCTCGTGTAGCCAGATGCCTCATCCACGAAATCTACGCGGTTATAGACCACCTCGACCGGAACAGGCGGAGATGGCGGGGACGGTGGCGGCGTTCCGCCTCCAGGGACGCATACTAGGCTTTGGC
>JAITJT010000144.1 GCA_031278795.1 Deltaproteobacteria bacterium
CCTGAGCCCATGGCCGCGAATATCTCATAGCTCAAGGGTTTGAGGTGGAGGGTGCCGGAGGTGAAGTTTATGCCTAGGATAGTGAGCGCGTTAACCAGCGCGCACATGATGGAGGAGGGGATGAAGCGGCTGCGCTCGGATATGCGGCTGAGGTGGAGGATGGAGACCAAGGATCCCGTACAGAGGTAGATGAAGGCCTCCAGGGTATCCAAGGGCGCCACGGCCGCGGCCAGGATGGAACCTAAGAAGGCCACAAAGATAGCGCGCCTGCGGCCCAAAAAGATGGTCGCGAGCATAGCCGCCGCGGGTATGGGCATGACCAAGAAGAGCGTGCGGTTCTCAATGAAATCGAAACCCCGGTTGAGGCCTCTCCCCAGGCCAATGGAGGCCCAGGCCAGGATCACGTACATGAGCAAGATGAAGGTCATAAGGACCGTCTCGCTCTTGGAGTGCTCACGGCGGTCCATGGTGGAGATGGCCTCGGTCACGGCCAAAAACACGAAGAATATGAGGAGAATCCCTATGGTGCGCATGAGCCACCTAGAGGACGCCTCCTTGGAGAGGGCCTGGAGCTTTAGGAGTATGAGGGGGGATACCGTCTCACCTTCCCTCACTATTATCTCTCCGGCGGCCACGTGGTGATGTAGCTCAGGCACCGAGAGCTCGGCCTGCTTGCGCATGGCGCTTAGGGTACCCGTGTCTAGGATGAGGTTGGGCTTGAGGAAGGACAAGGTGAGCTCTTCTATAAGCTCTCCACCGGCCTCCTCCAAGTCCGTCGCCAGCAGCTGGGCCCTAGGCTCAACTAGGCCCCTGGCGGTCTCCAAGGTGAGTAGCGAGCTAAGACTCGCTTGGCTTATGCCGGTACCCGCCCGGGATATCTCAATCTCCGTTCCGGTGTAGCCGGAGAGGGACGCTGTCTCATCCAGGATGCCCTGGCTGAGGAGCTCCAAGGTGAGCCAGGTGACCGAGCGCTCCAGGTTGGAGCTGAATTTTTCCAGCTTCACCCGCTCCAGGAGGTCTAACACCTGGTCGGATGTCTTGTCTTTCCCGAAGACATCGGAAAAATCCACCACGAATCCTTCCGGGAATTCCTTGGCCCCGCCTAAGATGAGCTGGCGGCCCCTACGGAAGATGGATCTTAAGGTCTGTAGGGCGTCGGATGCCACGTTGTCGTCCATGATGAATATGGGGACGACGTTCTGGACGGCCTTTTGCCTCTCCTCGCGGGTGAGCAAGGGATCCGGGATGTCCAGGGGCCTGTCGCTGCGGTAGGTTCTGGTCGCGACCGAACCCACCTGATAGCTGTCCGGCAGGGGATTGGTGAGAAAGGCCGTCACCAGGGCCACGACGGCCACCAGGATAGTATGGTTGCGGTATTGCCGGCTGAAGGGCTTGGCGAGTACCGCTCTAAAGCTACTTAAGACACCTGGCTTTTTAGTCTTGCCGTTGATGGCCCTTATATGGCTGCTGTTGGAAATTTTTGTGGGCACGGTTGATCCATACTTTATAAGGCCGTTAAGACCGGCCTCGTTCTTTGCCCCTTACTATAGATAGTCCTTGTTTCTTATGGCCTTTGCTTCTTAAGCACATCTCTATTTAAGGCCTTTAATCATCGCCTTCAACTTACCTTAAATATTTGCCCTTTCTATTTAAGGCCTTCTTGATTACCCTCTATATTTACCCTTGTCAATTACCCTATATATTTGCCTTTACCCTTATAAGTATTGATATTTAGTAAATGTAATTGTCTTTGCCTTTTTTATTCTGGCTATTTAAGCTATGTATTTGCCTTTGGTGTTTTAGGCTAGTTATTTAGCCTCTCTAAATGCTTTGGCTATTAAGCTCTTGGCTATTTAGCTCTTGGCTATTGTGCTCTTAGCTCTTAGCTATTGTGCTCTTGGCTGCCCCTAGCGCCCCCGCCTGGGGCTCTGGTAGGCTTCCAGAATCTGGCGCACCAGACGGTGCCTCACCGTGTCCCGGCTGGAGAAGAAGCAGAAGGCAATGCCGTTTATGCCGGGGAGTATCTCCATGGCCTCCTTGAGCCCGGAGGGCTCTCCCAAGGGGAGATCGCTCTGGCCCGGGTCACCGGTGACCACGGCCCTGGACCCGGGGCCCAGCCGGGTGAGAAACATCTTCATCTGCTCCCGGGAGGTGTTCTGGGCCTCATCTAAGATTACGTAGCTGTTGGAGAGGGTCCTCCCCCGCATGAAGGCCAAGGGGGCCACCTCTATCTGCCTCCTCTCGTTGAACTTCTGGAACTTCTCCGGAGGCATAAGGTCCGCGAGCGCATCATAGAGGGGCCTAAGATAGGGGTCAATCTTCTCGGCTAGATCACCCGGGAGAAAGCCTAGGCGCTCACCAGCTTCCACCGCTGGCCGGGTAAGTATAAGTTTAGTATATTTTCCGTTTAAAAGCTCTTCCACCGCGGTGGCCACCGCGAGGTAGGTCTTTCCGGTCCCGGCCGGGCCCAGGCCAAAGACCAGGTCATTGTGGCGCATGGCGCTTAGGTACTGCTTCTGGGCCTCGGTCCTCGCCACCACCAGCTTCGAGCCTTTGGGGGGAGGGGGGCCTTCTGTGGCGAAGAACTCGTCTAGGTCTATGTCCGGGTTCTCGGAGATGAGGAAGCCCAGGCACTCCACCTCCCACTGGGAGGGGGTCTCCTCGGCGGATGGCATTATCTCCAAACCCCTAAGGGCCTTCCTACCCAAGGCCGCGAGCCTGGGGTCCGTGTCCATGAGAAAGACGTCGCTCCCCCTTTGCCCCACCTTGAATCCCAGGGCGTCCGAGAGAATCTTCAGATTGATGGACCCGGGTCCCAGTTTGGAGCGCCTGGTTAAGACCGGTTGTTCCACCCCTTCCTGATTTTTCTGCTGAACGTGTTCGGTGTTTTTTTTCATTGGTTGAGAGCTTACACCACCGCCGTTCCCACGGCGGTGTAGATTAAGAGGCTTACTACGTCGTTAATGGAGGTGACCACTGGTCCGGAGGCCATGGCCGGGTCAATCTTCACGGTCTTGAAAAAAATGGGGGTGACGGCCCCTAGAAAGGCTGACACCAATATGGCCGCGGTCATGGAGAGCCCCACGGCTAGGCCTATCTGCATGGCGCTATTTAAAGAGCCGGAGATGAAGGCAATGACAATCCCAAAGGAGAAGGCGATGATGGAGGTAATCCTCTGCTCCCTTCCCAGGTTCTTGAGTATGTTACCACCGGTTAGCCTACCTGTGGCGAGCCCCCTAACGGTGATGGTGGCGCTCTGGCTACCCACGGCGCCGGATATGCTCATGACCATAGGCACGAAGGCCACCAGCACCATGGTCTTCTCCAAAGAGGCCTGGAAGGCGCTGAGGATGAGGCTGGTGATTACCCCACCGCCCAGGTTAAATAAAAGCCAAGGGATGCGCAAGCCAGCGGTCTTCACCGTGCTGGTGACGTAGAGCTCCTCTTCCGAGGAACCCGCCAGTCTATAGAAGTCCTTGTCCGTCTCCTCGTGGACCACGTCTATGATGTCGTCCACGGTCACCCGCCCCAGTAGCCTGTTCTGGTTGTCCACCACCGGGGCCACCTTCACGTCGTATTTCTGGAACTTCTGGGCGACACTCTCCTGATCCTCATCCACGTGGAGCACCAGGCCCGGGGTCTTGGTGATGAGGTCGTTCATGGTCTGGCCCTCTTTGGCCAGAAGCAGATCCTTGAGGCTCACCTCTCCGCAGAGACTCCCCAAGGCGTCCACCACGAAGACATGCCCAATGTCTCCCACCTCCTCTGTCTTTTTTCTTATCTTGTCCACCGCCTCAGGGACGGTGTCCGTGGCCAAAACGGAGACCAGCTCCAGCTGCATGAGCCCGCCGGCGCTCTCGCCGTCGTACATGAGGAGGCGACGAACCTCCTCGGAGTCCTCCGAGTCTATGTGGGAGAGAACCTCGGTCGCGGTCACGTCCGAGAGCTCCCCCACCAAGTCCGCCGCGTCGTCGGACTCCATTTCCGAGACCATGCTGGTGAGCTTGGCCACCGGAAGCCCCTGGGCCACCTGGTCGCGCGCCTGGGAATTCAGCTCCACCAGAACATCCGCCCCGGTCTGGTTGTCCAGGAGCGACACCACCTTGATGATGTCCTCCATGCCCAAGGGCTCCAAGGCGTCCGCTAAATCCGCCGGGTGCAGGCTCTTTAAGAGATCCGCCAGCTCATTTTCCCGGCCGTCCTCCAGCATGGGCTTGATGGCGAGGTTGGTGGTGCTAGTCATTTTATCTAAATCATCCCATATATGGGCGGAAATTTTCCGCGACCAAGTACCTGCGGTTTCTCCGGGGAGGCCTTGGGCCACCGGTTAAATATCAGGGGAAAATTTAAGAAGATCTCTTTAATTGGCACTGAAAACCCCTTTTTGCCGCGACTTCTCAAATAAAACGAAAAAAACGGAAAAAAATGAAAAAAACGGAAAAAAATGAACAAAACCAGAGATAAAAAACAAAAAAGATGCGAAAAAAAGCGAAAAACGCAAAAAAACGCAGTATAAGCCCATAATACGCCATATTAGCGCATAAGAAGCTAAGAAAAGGAAGAAAAAATATGTGTCAAAAAAATTTGTATAAGATTGTCAAATAAGATATGAAATAAATGTCAAAACCAATAATCGTGTTTTAAAATTAAAACTTAAGATCATATTACACTAATTGATACGTTAGTGCCCTAACAAAAAAAGAAGGCAAAAAGACCCAAAGCTTAAGTCCCGGTGGGCGGAAAGGTGCGCTCCATGGGTCCCTCCGGGCCCAGCTGCTGGTAGACCACGCCGTTCCACTCGGCCTGAAGGGCCCGGCCGTTTCCGGTGGTGATGATTATGCTTCTCCCGCAGTTGAAGCGCCTGGACTCGCCCTCCTTGAAGTAGACGTGGATGAGGGGGCCGCTATCCACGGTGAGCTGGGCCCAGGTGGTGGCCACGGCGGTCAAGACCAGATTCCCTCCCTCGCCTATGGGAAGCCTCTCGGATTGAGTGGAGGCCTGGGTGGGGGCGGATGCGGCGCTAGCCGCGGCTGGGGTGGCACTATCCATAGGAGCGCTCTCCGGGCTCTGGAGCGGGGTGGTGAAGAGGGGAGCCGTTTCCGCGCCGACGCGGGCGCTTTGGCTCACCACCGGGGCTCTGACGCTTCCGGCATTGGACTCAGTGGGCTGGGCCTCCTGGGGCTTGAGGAAGCTTATGTACTGGGCCGCGAAATCCCTAAAGGAGCTGTTGAAGGTGACTAGGAGCACCAGGGCCACCACAATCACCAAGAGCACAGCTAGGATGGAACCAATGCCCACTCCGTCCTCGCTCACAATGTCCGACTCCCGGTACTTGGAGGTGAGGGGCTTGTAGGGGTTGGCGGCCAGCTCCCCGGTGTGGCGTTTGTACTCCCTCACTATCTCTGAGGGGTCCAAATTGATGTTCTGGGCGTAGCTCTTGAGGAAGCCCTTGGCGTAGACCGGGGCCAGACCCGTGAAGGTCCCGGCCTCGATGTTTGAGAGCTGGTCCAGGGTAATCTTGGTGCGGTTGGTTATCTCGGAACGGGACAGCCCGGCCTTCTCGCGCTCAGTTTTAAGGTAGGCACCCAACTCGGCCAGGCTCTCGAACTCCAGGGTGGGCTTGCTGCTTACGGCCTCGCCCTTGCCAGAGTCGCCCTGGGCGCCCTTGGTGCGTGGAAATATAAATAATGATTTCAACAATAAATTGTACTCGTTTCCTTATGTAGACGTAAGTCCCTCTGGAGTGGAGGGGACATCTCAGCTCTGGAGCTTTTTAGCTCCAGAGGTGAGATGAGCTGATTTAGAAGGGCCCACTCTAGGGGAAATCCCTCTTAAAATTCAAGGGGCATAAGAGTAAGATTCTAGAATATGGAAGGTCAAATTACAATTTGACTTTATGCTCTAGAGGGTGACCTTGATAACCGCGGTTCTCTTCAAGGTCTCCATGAAGGTCTCCAGTTTGGAGCGGACCTTCATCTGCTCCAGCTGCCGCCTGGCTGACTGCCTCTGCTCCGGGGTGAAGTCCTGGACGCTACCTTTGCCTGACTGGGAGTCAGCGGGTTTTTGGCTGGGGATTACGGTGATTAGTAAGACCACCTGCCCTCCGTAGAGGGGCTCGCTCACGGTTCCAGGCACCAGCTTCTTGGCGATGGCCTGGAGCTCCGGGGCCAGCTCCATGACGGTGAGGTTGTCGGCGTTACCTCCCTGGTCGCGTCCCGGGCCCTGGCTGTACTTCCTGGCGGCCTCCTCGAAGGGGAGGCCTTCCTCTATCTCGCGCTTGATGCTGGCGGCCTTAGTCATAACGGCCTGGGCGGTTCTAGGGCTGCAGTCCAAATAGATCATCCTCACCCCGTCAAAATTGGATACCCCGGAGGCGCTTAAGACCGGGTCAATATCCGAGGGGAGCTTGCCGTTGAGGAAGTCCGTGACCTCGCTTTCGGTCACCACCAGCCTGTTCACCACCGTGAGCCCAATTAGCTTGTTGGTGAGGATTTCCTGCCTCAGCTGCAATCTAAAGGCCTGGAGGGTCATGCCTCCCCGCTGGAGGGATTCCCTCAGCTGGGCCTCGTTTATCTTGTTTTCGGTCATGATGGTGTTGATAGCGTCGTTTATCTCCGCATCGCTTACCCTGATGTCGTACCTGGTGGCGGTCTGGTTGATGAGCTCCTCGTCTATCATCATGTTGAGAACCATGGATTCGGCGCTCTGGCCACCGGCGGACAAGGCCGCCTTCTGGGCCGGGGAGAGGAGCGCCATCCTGGCCTCCAGTTCCGAGAGGGTGATGACGTTGCGGTTGACCTGGGCCACGATGCGATCCACCTTGGTGGCCGAGAAGGCCTGGCCGCTGAGACACAGGATTGAGAAGACTAGGACTAGAGTTAAAAATAAAGGCTTTTTGGACATCTATCGGCCATCCTCCATAAGATTTGGGTGAATTTATGGTTTTCTCTTTCCCTTTAGGCTTTGGGAAAGAGCTAGAAAGGGCGAGGCATATGGCGGGCGCGAGCTTTAACGCAGAATGGGGCCAGTGCCCCAGCTTCCCGATCATTTCCTCAATGCTCTGTATCTTAGATCTCAAAGGCCCTGAGGTCAAGGACTTAGAGAGCGTGGGGGATCCCTAAGAAATGCGCCGCTAAGGGGCACATTTGCATTTTTTTCTTTCCAGTCTATGGGGAAAAGCCCCATAAAGGCGGGGCTTTTCCCCCCTTATCGACATATTGGGGAACATGAGCTTTGAGCTTGGGGAACTTATGGTCTTTTCAGGCTAAAGTCCCCATGGATAGTGGCCAAAAGGCCCTAAGATTGAAAAATCCGATAAATGAGGTTAAACTTCTGGCTAAGTTCTTATCACTTAAGTAAAGAACCCCCGAGCGCGTCCCCCTGGCCCCTCTTTTTTTTATCAAAGACAACGAAAAAACTATTATAAGGTCTGAGCACCAGTATGAGCTATAAACCCCTCAAGGCGACTGGCATCCTCCTCCTACTTCTCATGCTACTTTCGCCTATTTTTACCCCCAGCCTCCTCCAGGCCCAGAGCGACCCGAGCGCCCAGCAGGCCGAAAGGGAGAGTTTGGATCTAAACACCATAGCCACCCTGAGCGTGGCGGTGGTCTTCCAGTCCTTTGGCTATATCGGCACCTACGCGGATCTCTTGGGAACCGGAGTCTATGACGCGGCCAGGGTGACCGAGATGCTGAGGGAAACCACCGTCTACCTCCAGAACTCCCGGGACCAGCTCAGGCTCTTCCAGGCCTCGGCCATGGGCTTAAGCACGGGCGACAAAAAATACCTAGCCGAGGTGGTGACCATAATGGATCTCTTGATAGCCGAGGCCGACAGCCTCAAGGCCTTCGCCCTCAACCACAACCAGGCGGATCTGAAAAAATACGAGGCCAACAAAACCAGGGCCTGGTCGCACCTGAGTAAGCTCCTGGGAACCAGTTAGCCTCACCTAAAGATTAAAACCCCGCCCACTATCTTCCCTCGCGCATTTTAAAAGTCACCTTTAATCCGCAAGCATTCCATCCATTTAAATTCATTAGACCATAACTGTTTTACGCGAAAAATATCTCTCTTTACCTTATAGATAAACGTGTCTTTCCGCGCTCACAAGCGCGGGGGGGAGGGCCTCTGTCTTTGGTAAACCTAATACCCCTGGGGAAATAATAGCGGCATATTAGCGCTAAGATTATAGCTTTTAGATGCTATTTTTAACGCGGTGCGCGGGAAAGTGATTTATTTAATTTTAGCTTGTTATGAGAGAGCTATGCTAGAAAATGTTATTTAAGAGCTATGTTTGGAAATGTTATGAAAGAGCCAAGCAAAGTGCTAAGCAAGGAGCCAAGCAAGGAGCCAAGCAAAGAGCCAAGCAAAGAGCCAAGCAAAGAGCCAAGCAAAGAGCCAAGCAAGGAGCCAAGCAAGGAGCCAAGCAAGGAGCCAAGCAAGGAGCCAAGCAAGGAGCCAAGCAAAGAGTTTAGTTTGGAAATGTTAGCCAAGAGCCAAGCAAAGAGCTACGTTTGGAAATGCTATCAAAGAGCTATGTTTGAAAACAATAATAACGGAAAAAATACACTACAAAAAAATAATAATTTGCCATAATACAAGCATAGCTTACATTATATAATAAATAAGACTATCAAGATAGAAAATAATAATACATTCACAGGCAAGGAAAGCGTAAAACAAATTTTCCCTACAATAAGGGATATTATCTGTCTCTAAGAGTGAAATATTGTTTTTTTTTAACCATTGTGTCAAAAAAGTTCTGCGCAATTTAAAATAATAAGACAAGAGAACTTTCGCCTAAAAATTAACCTTCACCCTAGAAACAATAAGGTCTTCACCCTAAAGAAAACGAGAAAGGCCTTTGAATATCTTGTGGTTTATCGCTCATGAAGAGGCGTAATAATCAAGAATTTTTTTTCCATCTTTTTCTAGTGGCAATTTTTCCCTCAGTTTATAATAAATTCTAAGCTGTCTTCGAGGGTATCTAAATTTTTCTTTTTTAGCTTACATCTTTTGTTTGGCCATGTTCTTTATGATATTAGTGGAGTTTTAAAACTTTGATTTTCCCTATATC
>JAITJT010000145.1 GCA_031278795.1 Deltaproteobacteria bacterium
CTCTGGCAGCTAGCTAGCTGTAGCAAGCTAAGAAGCGAACTTGATAGCTTTTTTAGCCTAAACTAAAACCTACATAGCGCCTCCGGCGTTTCTTATCTTGTCTAGGTTATCAGCTATGGCCATGAGGGGCTGACGCCTCACCCTATGGGGTAGGGCCAGCTCGGCCGCGGCCTTGATGTCCGCGGGTTCTGTCTGGGTTCTTCCGTTCCAGGCGGCTATGGTCTTGGCGGTTGTAAGTATTATGATATCCCCCCTGTGGCCGTCCACGCCCACCTCCAGGCAGTAACGGGCTATTTGGAAGAGAAGCTCCCGGTCGATGTTTACCTGGGAGAGGAGCTCCCTGGCCTTGTTCACCCTAAGGGTTAAGGCATCGGATTCCCCTTTCCACTCACTGGCGAATTTTTCCGGGTCGTCTTCAAAGCGGGCCCTCCGCTCCATTACCTCCACCCGGCTCTCCAAATCGTCAACGCCCTCAATGTTTACGCAGAGCCCGAAGCGGTCAAGGAGCTGGGGCCTCAGCTCCCCCTCCTCCGGGTTCATGGTGCCCACCAGGGTAAAGCGCGCCGGATGCGAAAACGATATGCCCTCCCTCTCTATGGTGTTTACACCCATGGCGGCGGAATCCAATAAAACGTCCACCACGTGGTCATCTAGGAGGTTCACCTCGTCCACGTAGAGGATTCCCCTATGTGCTGCTGCCAAGAGCCCTGGCTCCACTCTTTTTTCACCGCTCTTAAGGGCCCTTTCTAGATCCAGTGAGCCCACCACCCTATCCTCCGTGGCCCCCACGGGAAGCTCCACCACCTTCACCTTACGCATCTCGGTTTCTATGGGCGCGTCTGGATCCTTTCCCAGAGCCAGCTCCAGCTCCCTATAGGCCTCCAGGTCGTCTTTATCGGAAAGCTGGAAGGGATTACCCTTGATGACGGATATCTCCGGGAGGATGTCCGCTAGGGCCCTCACGGCCGTGGACTTGGCGGTGCCCTTCTCACCGCGGATGAGGATTCCGGAAAGTGTGGGGTTGATGACATTTAAGATAAGGCCCAGTTTCATGCGGGCCTGGCCCACTATGGCCGCGAAGGGGAAGATGGGAATGTTTTTCTGCATGCTTTTGTGTTCTCTCTTTGCGCTTATGGAAAAATAAGATAGTGCTTGGAATTTTGGTCAAAGCTTGGATATTGGCCAAAGGATAAGCTTTCTAGCTGAGACTTGTAACTTTTAACGGAGGATAGCAATCACTCAGCCCTTTACGTTGTCCTTGACCATGTCAATTAAGTCTTTGGCCTTGAGATCAGCTGTCTTGAAGTAGTCGGCGCCTAAGGCCTCCGAGAGCTTCAGGGCCAGATTGAAGGTGATGACCCCGGGTTCCTCGGTGTCCACCACCAGGTATTTGACCCGTCCCTCTAGCGCCATGGCCCTGGCCAGGCGCAGGGCCTCGTCAAAGGGTTTGTGCTCGGAGCCCTCCAGGGGTACGTTACCCCGCCCGTCCGTTATCAAAATGGCAATGGGTCTGGCCATGGGGTTCTTTAATAGCGCGTTTCTCAGTTCCCTATAGAGGGTCGCGAGCCCGGAGGAAAGGGGGGTTCTACCTCCCACGGGAAGCTCCGAGAGGAGCTTACCGGCGAGATCAACGCTGGTGGTGAGAGGCAAATTAACCACCGCCTGGTTGCGTCTGAAGCTAATGAGTGAGACCTGGTCCCTCTTCTGGTAGGCATCTAAGAGTAGAGACATGACAGCGCCCTTGGAGGCGGCCATCCTGCCTCTGGCTCCCATGGAGCCAGAGGCATCCACCAGGAAGAAGAGGTAGTTTCCCACCTTTCTTTCTCTTACGCACTCCCTTATGTCCGACTCCCTCAGCGCCAAGGCCATGCCAGAGTTTTTCTCCCTCACCAGCTGGTGGGGGGCGGCGGCCCTGATGGTGGCATCCAAGGCTATGTCCCCGCTTCCTCGGTTGGGGCCGCTTTTAACGTAGCGGCCCTGTTTTTGGGTGGCCCGGCTGCGGGAGCGCCTACCGGATCCCCGTCTCTTGAGCTTATCCTTGTTGCTCTCAATCTTTCTAACCCTAAAGGTCTCACCAATCTCAAAGACCAGCTCGTCCCCAGCGGTGGCCTCGGGGTTTAGATCGGGTGGAGTGTCTCTCTTATCTTCCGGTCTTCCGTCACGGCTCTCTCCCTCCATCTCCTGGGGTGGAGGCATCTGGGGATTTTGCTCCGGGTTTTGCTCCTGGTTCTCCTCCGGGTTTTGGTCTTGATTTTCCTCTTGGTTCTCTTCTTGCTTCTCCTCTTGATTCTCTTCCTCTTGCGGCTCTTCCTCTTGGGGTGGCGGTGGCGGGGGAGGCGCGGCCTCCCTCTGCCTATGCGCCAAGACCATGGGGCTCACCTTGAGAACTATCTCTTCAGTCACCTCAAAGGCCCCAACCATAGCCGCGGCGGCCCTGGCCGCCTCGGCTAGGAATAGATCCGCCCGGTGCCCGGCCACGTTGTTTTCCGAGCAGAGGTTAGCTATGAACTTCCGCACGCGTTTGGGGATGTTTACCGCTTTAAGTATGCGTCTGGCGTCTAATATTTCAGCCCTTAGCTCATTGGTTCTGGCTTTGTGTTTTTCCCTAAACTTCTCAGGGTCTTGGTCGAACTCCTCCCTTTCCAGCATGAGTTTTACTCTATCCTGGGGGTCTTTCATGCCCTCTATCCCTACGGAGAGCCCAAAGCGGTCCAGTAGCTGGGGCCTCAGCTCACCCTCCTCCGGGTTCATGGTGCCCACCAGGATAAATCTTGACGGGTGCGCGAAGGATACCCCCTCCCGCTCCACCACGTTCCAGCCGGAGCCAGCCGCGTCCAGGATGATGTCCACTATGTGGTCATCAAGGAGGTTCACCTCGTCTATGTAGAGGATGCCCCTGTGCGATGCCGCTAGAAGGCCTGGCTCAAAGGATTTCTTGCCGCTCTTCAAGGCCGCCTCGAAGTCAAGCCCACCCGCCACGCGGTCCTCTGTGGCGTTGAGGGGAAGGGTATGGAAGGGGGCCTTGACATTCTGGGTATGTGTTCCGGGAGCTAGCGCCCGGCAGTAGGGGCAGAGCTCGTCAGGTTTCTCAGGGTCGCAGCCGTAGGGGCAACCCGCGTAGACCAAGATGGGTGGAAGTAGCTCGGAGAGGGCCCTGGCCAGGGTGGATTTGGCGGTTCCCTTCTCACCCCGGGCGAGCACACCGCCAGCGAGCGGGTTCACCGCGTTTATGAGGAGGGCCTCCTTTAATTGATCTTGGCCCTCTACGGCGCTGAAGGGAAAGAGTGGCATGTTGTCCTTAAATTTGGGTGCGTATGGCTAAAATAATTGGGAAAGAGAGTCAAATATTGGGTCATGCTTGTGTCAATTACGCTAGTAGAAAGTTTAAGATTTCCCATATTATCAAGGAGTTATTCTTGAAATGTTAAGTAAAATCTTACGAAAAAAAAACAAAAATCATGCTAGAAATCACACTAAAGAAAGTCAGAATCAACTCTGTTGAAAAGCAAATTCACTAAAAAGGCAAAGCTTTCACAAAACAGAAGGACTTTCATAAAAAAGAAGAAAAGCAAAAAATTAAAAAAACCCAACAAAAACTAAAAAACGAAGAAGTTTAAAAAAACAAAAAAGAAAAAAAAATAGAGAAAACAACAAAAATTGCACAAAACTAATAAATAATCCAAACTAGCGAAACAAGCAAAAATTAGCAAAAACAAAAGTGATCATGATGCAAAACATTACTATCAAAGC
>JAITJT010000131.1 GCA_031278795.1 Deltaproteobacteria bacterium
GCTCGGTCATGGCCTATGAGGGAAGGGTGCGCAGTAGAAGTGGAGATTTGGAAGGCGCTCGCGCCGCCTATGAGAAAGCGCTCGCGCTCTTGGAACCAGTATCCGGAAACGAGCTAAGGATCACTGAGCTAAGAAAGGAGATGGAAGGGATCACAGCTGCTAGTCCCTGAGGTAATTTTTAGATTTTTCCTTTCCTTCCAGGAATTATTCATAAACAAATTTTCTTTCGCCTTGTAGTTTATATGACTACACTTCACAGTCGCACAATCCTCGTGTGAATAAAGCATCCAGAGTGGCTTAGTGTTTTAGTGCACCATCTACCTAGATGAACTTCTTACGGCTCCAAGTAGCTCATGATACCTACTTGATTAATTTAAACTACAACAAGCGAAACAAATTGCCCTAAAAACTTGCTCCCCTAAAAACTCGCTCCCCTAAAAACTCGCTCCCCTAGACGCGAGTGGTTTACAAAGGCCTTGTCAGGCTCATCTTTTAGGTGCTTGCCCTGAGGGATTACTTATCTGTAAGTAATAGCTAGTCTCAGATAATTTTATGCAAGCTATCACTCGCTTTCCCCAAAATAAAAGCTACAAGTTTAAGGAACTCCCCTTATATCAGAGCTATGTAGCCGCTGGCACCAGGAAGACTGGGGGCGCGTGCGGCGAGCCCGCGTAATTTACCGGAGGCTTAAAATGCTCTCTAATATGTAATGATAAAAGACTACAGAAAGCATAAGAAGTGATCCAAGCCCCGCAAAGGGTTTCAGGGATCCCAAAAATGTTTTCCCACTCTTTAGCGCTTTCTGAAGTAATAAAAAAACCAACCAAAGACTACAAGACTTCCATATACCATAAGCGTATATTTATGTTGTGGCCCTCAAGAGTCCAAATGATACGCACAATTAACACCCAAGATTCAGTGGGGCTTGAGAGTCAACTATCAAATCAAAAAGCCCCCTATAAATCTTATAGGGGGCGGATTAGGGGGCGCGGTGCTTAAAAAACGCTCGCGCCAGTGGATAAATTTATGAAAAGGTCTTAGCAAAAAACAAGGTGCAGCTAACTCAGTTCATTGGCATCTTGGCGGTATCTTGGCTACATCTTGGCTGGATCATAGCTGTCTAGCTGTCCTAAACTGTCCGTTTAAGATTTAGGACTCACTGCCAGTTTTAAGCACCGCCTTACCTACACCCACCAGGGCGGCTAGATCAACCACGTTGGAGGGGATTATCATAGTGTTGTTGGTTTTGGCGAGTTTACCAAACTCCGTCAGGTAGTTCTCCACAATCCTCAGGGCCACGGCGTCCTTGCCGCCTTGGGCCACGGTGGCCTCTCCCACCCTGCGGATAGCCTCGGCGGTGGCGTTGGCCACCAGGAGTATCTCCTGGGCCTGGCCAGCGGCCTCGTTTATGACCCTCTGCTTCTCACCTTCCGAGATGTTGATGAGCTTCTGGCGCTCGCCTTCGGCTATGTTAATGTTCGCGAGCTTGTTGCCCTCAGCCTTGTTGATCATGGCCATCTTCTCGCCCTCGGACTCGGCTATGAGGGCCCTCTTTTCCCGCTCGGCCCTCATCTGCTTTTCCATGGCGTCTTTTATGGACTGAGGCGGGGTGATGTTTTTCACCTCATAGCGGTTTATCTTAACCCCCCAGGGGGCGGAGGCCTTGTCGACCGCGCCTATTATCTCGGCGTTGATTGAGTCCCTCTCCTCGAAGCTCTTGTCCAGTTCCAACTTGCCTATGACGCTCCTCATGGTGGTCTGGGACATCTGGATGGCCGCGAAATGGTAGTTGCTCACGCCGTAGCTGGCCAGGTGGGGATCCATCACGGTTAGGTACAAAACACCGTCCACCTCGACGGATATGTTGTCCCGGGTAATGCAGATCTGCATGGGCACGTCGATTACCTGCTCCTTGAGCGTGTGGCGGTACGCCACACGGTCAAAGAAGGGAATGAGCACGTGAAAGCCCGAAAGCAAGGTGTCCGAGTACTTGCCCAGACGTTCCACCACGAAAGCCTCGTTCTGGGGGACGATTCTCACGTAGAGCTGGAACATTATAATTAGAAAAACTGCGACGCCCAGGAGGATAAAAACAAGGGTACTCATACGCTCTCCGGTATGCTTTTATTTTTACATGGAAGGGACTTTTGTCCCATGGAAGTGTTGATAGATAAGATGGTTTAAAATTTAGAAAACTAAAAAGAGCATGTTTTACTGGTGTGTAAGCGGCTCCACCAGAAAGATTAGATCCTCCATGCCCACAATCCTGGCCCTGTCGCCTTTTTTTAGCTCTATCTTGGTCCTCGCCTGCCAGCGGGTGCCGTTTAGCTCAATCGTCCCAAGCCTTCCCGGGACGATGTCCTCCAGGACGTCCACCTCCTGGCCCAGATAGCGCTTGGCTACCATGGGCTCGCTTAGGGAGTCCTTCTTGCTTTGCTTGAGGCCCGCGAAAAACTTGATGACATGCTTCCGCAACACTATGAGGAAGACGATGGACGAGACGGAGAAGAGCGCCCACTGGGCCCAGTGGGGGATGTCCACAAAGGCCAATACCAAAAGAACCAGCCAGGCCCCCAGGCCAAAAAAGAGGGCGACGATGCCGGGGGTCAAAACCTCTATTATCAAAAGGGCAAGACCCAGGACAAACCAGAAGGCCAGATTGTTTCCAAAGATCTCCACTTGTTACTCCCTTGGGGGTCTATCTTAAAAAAAAATTGTTTTCTTCCACGCTAGCCTCTCAGCTTGTTGATGAGCCAGGCCATATTAGCGCCAAGCACCCGCATGGTCTCCTCGGCCTCGCGGTCCTCGCGGATCTTTCCAGATTCCCTCGCTACCCCCAGATTCCAGTAGCGCGAGCCCACGGTTATCATCTGGTTAATGCCGAAGAAGTGGTTGATGGAGTCGTAGGTGTGCACATGACCCGCCCTTCTGGCCACCACCACCGCGGCCCCGGGCTTTCTATTCAAAAGAGAGCCATGATGCAAGGACACATAGCCCAGGCGGTCGATAACGGCCTTAAGCTCTGGGGTTAAATCGGCGAAATACACCGGAGAGGCTAGTATTAGCGCTTCCGCGGCTATAGCCTTCTCGATGAGCTCGTTCATAAAGTCTTTCTGAACGCAGCGGGGCTGGTCCTGATGGGCGCAGGCCAGACATGCCTTGCAGCCCAAAACCGGCTTTCCTCCCACCTGATAGACCTCAGTTGGGATTCCCTCCTTTTCAATCTCCTCCAGGCACCAACCCAACATGATTTGGGTGTTGCCATTGGGGCGAGGACTCCCGTTGACGGCGAGTACTGTCATTTTTTTCTCCCACAGATTATGAGTTCTTTTCTTGCTAAAGAATTGTTTTTTCTAAAAATTCATAACAAGCTTGGAAAAATCATTTATAAATTTGAAACCTGGGTTCAAGGGCTTTACTAAGGGCATTCTCTAGGTGATTCCGGCAACACCCAAACAAAACACGCACAAAAAAAACACAAAAAAATGTAAATAAGTTTTGAAATTGGCCTTCATTTTAGGGCTAAGAAAGTAATAGGCCTAATAAAACGGCCAAGAAAGTTTTCTCTTTACATTAAATGATTTAGGTAAAATGATAAACATGGCTTAAATAGCTAAGAATTTAAGGCAAAGTGAGGGAAACCCAGGTGAAATCATCTATCGCTTACGGCTAATGCCAAAATTTCACTTAACCTTTTCCTTATAATAGCTTAGAACAGCTCTACGGACAAGCTCCTGGGAAGATGTCCTGGTGCGGCCGTTGTGGACGATGACCGCCGCTATGGCCAAGGGCCTGGACATGGCGCCGTCTTGGTCCTTTATCCTGGAAAGGGCCACGAACCAGTCCACCGAGTTACCGTCAGTGTCGTTTATGGTGCCGCTCTTGCCGCCAAGGTCAAGGTGCTTAAGCACCTTGTGGGTTTCAGCGTCATAGAAGCGCTTTCTTCCGGTGCCTTCATATACGGCGGCTTTGAGAAGCTCCCAGAGCTCAAGGGCGGTGCCCTGGCTCATGACCTCGCCTAGGGCCTTGGGGGCTCCCTGGTAGAGGAGCTTGTAACTACCATCCGAGACCTCCTCCACAAAGTAAGGCTCCATAATCTTTCCGCCGTTGTACACGGATGCCACTACCATGGCCGCGTGGAGGGGTGAGACCTTGGTGGTGCGGTTGTAGCCGGAGGCGAGTCCCGCCAACATGAAGGAGTCCTCCCTGTCCTCTAGGACAAAGCTGGAGGGAGTCACCTCCATCTCAAAGAGGATGGGGCTATTGAAGCGGAAGGACTCGGCAGCCTCCTTTAGGGCATCGGGGCCTAAGGTGTAGATGCCAAGCTTCCCAAAGACCGAGTTTATGCTGTGGGCGAAACTATCCTTGAGGCTGGACTTGTGTCTCCCCACATCCGGCTCTTTGACCACGTTTCCCTTGTAGAGAGTATGCCTTCCCCCGTCAAAGAGCACGTAGGAGTCCCTGGTGTAGTTGTTGCGCTCAATGGCGGCCGCCGCGGTTATTATCTTAAAAACTGATGCCGCCGGAAAACTGCCGGATACCGCCGGGTTCAACTTGGATCTGCTTCCAGAGCCGGCCATGGCCAAGACCCTACCGTCTAGGGGGTCTATCACCACCAGGGCGGCGTCCAAGGAACCAGCGCTCTTTACCCATTTTTCAGCCTCCGCCTGAAGCTCTTTATCAAAGGTGGTCTTTATATGAAGAAGGGCCCCATTAGTTGGCTCATGGAGCTCCAAGTATCCTGATTCCAGGCCGCTTAGCCTCTCTTGGCCCAAAAACCCGGCCAGTATCTCCTTATCCAGGGGACTCCCCGGGGTGTAGCCTATTACTTTAACTATTCTGGGGCCATCAGAACTTAAGGGGAGAGAGATATCCCCAGAGCTCTCATAGTCAGGTTCCATTTCCGGCCCAAACACGGCCTCACCTGCCTGAGAGGCGTTTAGCTCCTCTCCTTCCAACAAGTACTTGTTATCCCCTCCCCCAAAGGCCTCCTCACTCTCCTCCTCCTCTTCCATCCCTAAAACGCCCTCTAACTTATAATCATCCGATAAGTTCTGGGCGCTTTGGCCTTCTTCACTCTTAGCCTGATCAGATAGGTTATCCCCGGGCACGTAGTCCACGGTCCTCACCACCTGCAGGGGATCTCTTCCGGAATTATCCTCTTTTCCTAAATTTTCCTCATCTATCTTAGAGGCGCTACTTAGCTTTCTGGGGGAATCTTTCCCCACTATACTCTCTTTGTTTTGTGAAAAAAGAGAATCAGAGCTAAGCATCACGGCATCAGTTAGCCAAGATGAGCTTTTAGCGGCCTTGGTGGATAAAGATTCTAGAGAGGCAATCTGGACGGTTTTCCCGAGAGACCCTTCCACGGTGAAGGGGGCTTGGGGAAGGGATTTCACTTTGTCGCTGGAGAGAGCCGCGGAAACGGCTGGGGCGCTGTGCGTGCTTAGACCCTTGTCTTTTGGAGGAGCGTTTGCTGAGGCTAGTTCCGCAGTATTTTGCGTAGAAGAGGCTTTTTCTAGCACTTCTCCTTTTGCCGCCCTGACGCTTGTCTCCTTAGAGCTAGGGCCCTCAATTGGGCCGGAGGCGTGCACTTCCTCATTTTGCGCCAAATCATAACTAAAACCCACCTCAGTGGTCTGGGCCACATTTGGCGCGAAAATGGAGGTGGCCAGTACATCGGACGGGCCTTGGCTCGCCCGATGGGCTGAAAATAAGACCACCAAAAGAAGAACCACACAAGGGATAAAAAGCTTTTTTTTAAGTGATGGTTTGAAGCTTCTTTTAGATACAAGCGGAGAGGCATTCCTCAAGGTTTTGGGACGTATCTTTTGGGGGAGAGGGCTTTTATTTAGGTACTTGATGAAGGAGTCCGGGTCTTTTATCTTGAGGAGCCTCTTTAGGGTGGAAAGGATGAGATTTATACCCGAGTTTCTGCGGTTGGGGCAGAAGTTACGCGAGGGGCTTGTGCCGTGGAGAGCGCCACTTCCCATCATGGAGGCGGGACGCAGATCCAGATTACTCTCCTCGAAGGAACCAGGGGTATCCAGAATGGACAAGTCGAAGGAGCTCCAGTCCTTGGCCGTTAGGCCAAGGACAAAGTCCAACCCAAAGTCACCGCTCGTAGAGTCCGGCACCCGGAGGCCCTCTTTGAAGGACTGGGCGAAATCGTCGCCTTGATCCCAGGAAAACACGGTCTTCCCCACTAAATCCTCCCTCACTTAATTTAAAAAATCACCTAAGTCTTGGGTCTTAAAACTTTTTCTCCCACATAGGGCACAAGCGCCTTGGGAATGGTTACTGTTCCATCTTCCTCTTGAAAGTTTTCCAGGATAGCTGCCAGTGTCCTTCCCACGGCAAGCCCGGAGCCGTTTAGGGTATGCACCAGGGAATTTTTTTCGCCTTTCTTCTTGTACCTTATGCCAGCCCGCCTGGCCTGGAAGTCTGTGAAGCAGGAACAGCTGGATATCTCCCTAAAGAGCCCGGCCCCGGGTAGCCAGACCTCCAGGTCATAGGTCTTGGTGGAGGAGAAGCCCAAGTCGCCCGCTGCCAGAAGCACCACGCGGTAAGGAAGCTCCAGCTCCTGAAGCACACTCTCAGCGTCTCTTAAGAGCCTCTCCAGGTCCTCCTCGGACTCCTCTGGTTTGGAAAACTTCACCAGTTCGACCTTGTCGAACTGGTGCATGCGGATGAGACCCCGGGTGTCGCGGCCCGCCGCCCCGGCCTCGGAGCGGAAACACGGAGTGTAGGCCGTAAGCGAGATAGGCAGGGCCTCATAGTCCAAAACCTCGTCTTGGTAGAGGTTGGTCACGGGCACCTCGGCCGTGGGTATGAGCCAGAGGTCGTGGTTTTCTAGCTTGAAGAGGTCTTGGTGAAATTTAGGGAGCTGGCCCGTCCCGAAAAGGGCCTTGGAGTTTACCATGGCCGGAGGCCAGCACTCGGTGTAGCCATGCTTGCTGGTATGTAAATCCAGCATGAAGCTTATTATGGCGCGGTTTAGTTTAGATAGGGCTCCAAAGAGGGTCACAAACCTGGCCCCGGCAATCTTTACTGCCCTAGGAAAATCCATGAGCCCCATGGATTCGCCTATCTCCCAATGATTCTTGGCCTTGAAGGAAAAATCCCTAATCGTACCTCCCCTTCTAATCTCTAGGTTGTCTTTTTCAGTGCCCTCAGGGACACTAGGATGCACAAGATTTGGTATGTTTTTGAGGATTTTATTCTCCTCATCCTCCACCTGGGCAATTTCCGGCTCCATGGACTTGGCTCGGGAGGATATTTCCTTAAGTGAACTGATGAGGCTGTCAGGCAACTCGTTTTTCTTTTTCAAGGCGCTTATCTCGTCATTGGCCTTGTTTCTCTGGCTTAAGAGCCCCTCATATACCCGTAAAAGGTCCCTCCTCTTGGAATCCAGCTCCAAAAAGCCGTCCATGATGGAGGGATCCAGGTTCCTCTTCTTCAGGGTCTCGATTATTAGGGGTATATTTTCCCTGACAAACTTTAAATCATGCATAAATATCTCTAACTCCGCACAAAAAAAGCAAACAACTTAAATTTAACTGAAATTATATCAGAAAAAGATTTTTTTGAAAGCGGTTTATGAGATAAATTTTATATTTCTATGTAGAGTGGCGTGGAAATTTTGCACAATTGCCATTGCTTTTTTCAAAAAACTATGGGGATCCTTTTTCACACTATGGTGCTTTAAGTAATTTTATATATATAACTAAGAATAAAAGTATAATTCAGCGTAAAAAATAAATTTTTATTTGTATTTATAAAAAAATCGTCTATTAAACATTAATTATTAATATTATCCATGATAGCAGCATATTTGTTTATCAGAAGCAAAATAGGCAAGCTACCACATATATTAGCAGAAAAAAATTTTTACATATTATTAAACTAACGCTTTCGGGACCTAAGGCATGAAAGCCAAAGGTGAAAGAATTCCCTTCCAGAGAAAATCAGTTCATGGGAAAGATCTTACCGCTCGCGAAAAATGGATTGATGCGGCCATAAGAGCTGATGAAGGAGTCAAGCACTTCCCGTTCAATTGTGAACAAACCACAAAATTCAAGTAACACCAAAAATTGAGATACAGGGGAGTAAACGCTTATGTTTCTCTGTTTTCTAAAGACAGGATCCTGTTCCAGGGTGTCAACTAAATGGGATAATTTGATCCTCTTATTTGGATCGGGAAACGCCTTAAGGACAGATTCCAACAGTGGCCTGAGGTCACCGGAGAGGAAGGGTTTTGTTACTAAAGATTCACAGTGGTGAGGAATACCTCTGATTTTCATTATTTCACCTAAAATTAGATCGTCAAATCCACCGGTGTCTTCCATAATCCTCCGGGTGTCATCCATGGATAAGCCCAGATCATTTAGATATAGGGCAAGAGAGGTTTTGCTCCACTTTTTAGGAAAGAGTAAGTGATCCAGGTCATATTCTGTTTGGGAGTTAAAAACTAAATTGAAAGAGCTCTCAAAATTAAAACATGGAACCACTACGGCATCAAAAAAGATCGGATGGTCAGTTAATATATCGTCTGTCTTTTGAATTATTAATTCAAAAAAATTGTTTTTTTCACATCTCGAATTGTCTAAAAATACTATGAACTTGGGTAATGATGCATAAGAGTTGGATTTCACAAATTCATGAAGTTTGTCAAGCAAAAGAGAATTTGATTCATAATCACTAAAATCCGCGTCATGGCAGTACACATGCAGAAACTGCCTGTTATGCCGAATACATAACTCCTTGAAGAAAAAAATAATTCTCGCGGCTGAGTATGCCGGGTTTAAAAAAAGTATTTCGTTTTTCATGAAAAATTCTAAATATTTGAACTCCTCATAAATAGTGAAAATATGTGGGTAATCTACAAATTTTTGGGCATCTTTTTTAAATATTTGAGGATCTTTATAAAATTCCGGAGAGTCATCGGAAAGATCTAGATAATGGCAGAGGCGCTCAGCGTCTTTCTCATTAAAGCTTTTGAATATTGGCCTGCGGTTCCATGAATGAGGTCCAGGCAACAACTGTTCCGAATTTTTGCGTAAAATTGTGATATTTCTCTTTATTTCATCTAAGCCGCCAAGCATCTCCTTAAAATTGAACTTGCCTTCAATAAAAAATTCGGCGTAGCTTAGTTCCATCGGAAATATAAAGATGATTTGAAGCGCTTCGAGCTCGATAAGTATATTCTTAAGCTCATCTAAGTCGAAATATTCCAATTTTTGATGGAAAAGCAAAGACATATGCAAGTAGACAATTTGTGGGGTAATCTTAAAATACTGGAAAGGTGCGTCGTAAAAGATGTAACCTAAGGTATACACCACATACTTATAGCGCTCATCATAATCAAGAAAGCTTAAATATAGATCTTTGGCTCTTTTCTGAGTGTCAAGAGTTTCAAGAAGACTATTTATTATTTCATCTGTCAGGATATATGGAGGAAAAGAGTCGCGTCCCAACTTATCCCTCACCATGTTGACTAGATTATAGCCGAACTCCTTGACAAGAGTTATTTCATAGTTGAATTTTAAAAAGAATTCATGAAAAGAAAAATTATCAGGAAAAATAATACCTAAGGCCTTGAGAGGATTAAGTAAATAATCACGGACGGTTATGCCCTGGAAGGATGGCAGGAAAGCAGTTCTTTGGCTTGAAAAATATGAAAAATGATCTTCATATTCAAGGAGAGCGAAGGGGCTATAATGGATGGTGGGACCACTTCCTCCAAAAAACACGTGCATGCGGTCATTGTAGCGGTGTAATATATCAGAGAGCAGCGTTATCTCTCTCATTCGGTCGTAGTAAAGTGAATCAAAAATTTCGTCTGCGTAATCAAAATAGACGATACATTTTTCTTGAAATTCGGAAGAGTGCTGTAAGATATTTACAACAAGTACACCTAGATCCTCTTCCAAGGGATCGAAATCCATTCCATAAGAGGCCATCACGTTTGCGAGCATCTTTACAAATGAAGTGCCGTCTCTCGCATCTAGGTAGATATAGCGGGTATTTTCACTATCCGCCTCTTGGAAAAATTTTTTAATCTGAGAGTTAAGATCATAGCTCTTAGATAAATATAAAAGCGAGGGTAAGTTATCATCTAGTTCAAAGCAAGGCGAGATAACTTCAGAAAATAAGCGAGCCAGCAGTTCATTATCTGACTCATCAAAGGGATTATAAGTTCCATATACAGAAGCGACGTAGTGCAAAATCTCCTTTTTGAACTTGTTCATCTCGGGGAGAAGCATAAAAGCCGAAAGACTTCGATCGATTACGGCCAAATTGAGCCCATCGTTTACAGCTCCTACCTTAAGCTCCTCTCTAAACTCATATGAAAGATTTTTAAATGATATGACGATTAATGGTTTTATGCCTCTCTTTTGAGAGCTCTTCTTCGCCACCTCCAAGATATCCGAGGGCCGGGTATTTTCGCCGTAGAAAGAGACAATGGTGTATTCTTCCACCTTATCACTTTGCCAAATGGGGAGCACATAGTGATTGAACATGCTCTTAAGCTCTACGGTAAATACCTTGAAAATCGCACCACTTTCAAGCTTTATGAGGGCTGGATCGCTTTTTCTCATGAGATTGTAATCCAAGTCCAAAAACAACTCCTTTAGGTAAAGTACTTCCTTTCCTTTGGGATAAAAGTCGGACTCATTTTGGACAAGTGTCCAGAACTGCCTGAGCATCTCCTTGGACTGTTTTTTAGACGCGGCTCTTCCGGACAATTTAGGGAAAAGTTCCAGTTTTTTCGGGTTGTTTTGAAGCAGGTTGAAAAAACAAGGATTTCTAAAATACGCGCCAATGGTAATTTGTCTTTCCTTGTAGGTCATTTTCAGGAAAAATTGAGGAATAGAATGCCTAGAGAAGCGAAGCATGTCAATAATAGCGGGATCTTTTTGCTCGACCGCCAGCGTGACTGAGTGTTTAAGAGAGGTGAAATAATGATAAGCTTTTTGGATATTTATTAAATCATCTTTGCTGAAATGCGAATTGGGGTATATTTTATAGAGGTAAGCTATTTCCTCGGAGATGGAATCAGCGAGCTCAGCGCCTGAAAATTTGACACTTTCATTTAAAATCTCACCGTAGCTTACGTGGAATCCAACCGGTACCTTAGCGCTAAACTCAGGATGAGCGGCGAGAAAAATCGCGGGCCTCTCGAGTCTCCCTCGTTCAAAGTTTTCCAAAAAGCCTTTCACGACGGTTCTGTCATCCGTCATGGCCGTTAGGAGCTTGGATCTCGGCAAGTCCATGGATTTATTAGCTAGGTAAAAGGCAAATTCAGGTAAAAGCACGCCGTAGGCGTTGATATCCTTCTGATAATCCCACGCGTAAAAGGTGTCCCAGGGATCTTGACTTCCCATGTTGAAAACCGTGGAAGGATTTTCAATCTCTTCTTTGACCATTGAATAATACTTATCGTAATAGAGGCTATCGCCAAGGGTTTTTTCCCTGTTTTCAATCCACGCCAGTAATTCAGAGAGGTACTTCTCGTATTGGGGGGGCTTCGTCGGAGTTCCCGAGTAGTTGTCCATTTCGTGGTATTTTAGGGCGTATCCACAAAAGCTCGTGACAATTCCAGCTGCCTGCTTCAGCCTAGGTAAAGTGAAATTGGAGAGCGGCACGGCGTCCGCGCCGAAAATCTCGAGTTGTACGCGCCTGAAAAGAGCCTCCAGATCCTCTTCGCTTTTCAAATGTTTAAGTTTTTCGGAAATTTCATCATAGCCGTCATCTATGAGGCAATCCATCACGAGCTTTCCCAAAAAACCGTTATCAGTTTCGATGAGACGTTCCCAGACAGCATTTCCTTCTTTTGAATGAGTATCATAAAACGCAATATTCCTGTGCATAAAAGACATGCGTTGTTGCAAATTTTTTAAAAGGAGTTCTTTCTCCCTATGAAAATAAAAGAGATCCCTTGCCGCTTCCTCTTCTTTTACGAAATGCTTGGTCGCATGTAGGTACCTTTCAAGAATGTCCGCCACTTCCGAAAAAGAGTTCACTTGCCATTTCGCGAATATTCGGTAAAAAGTCAAGAGTTCCCAAGATGGATCCTTAACAGTTGGAATCGCCGCGGCCTGAAGCAAAATATGTTTCATTTGAGGTTTTTCGAAATAGGATTTTTCCTCAAGGTCGTTAAAGTTAATGATTCTACGGTAGTTTGATTTGATAGAATCAATGAAAGTTGTGTAGTTATTCGCGAGATGAAGCGCGGTAAAAATATCCGTTTGAAACAGTCTGTCGGAGGACAGCTCCTGGATAACGCATAAAAGCCTATAATTCTTCTTATTTACTATATTAACTATGGCACCTAAAATTATCGCCTCATAAATGCTAACGGCTCTCTGAGTTACATCAACTCCGTCAACAATCTCTTGTTCTATGTCACAATCGTCCAACGCCATAAACTGATCCAAGCCAGGCCCCATCTGAGTCACGAGCGAGTTGATATTCTCATAAGAGTCTTTCTCTATCATCATGACTACGACATCGGTTAATTCTGATTTTTTAATGGGACCACCCGGGGACGTGGTCGGGGTTATGTAGGACTTAGTTAACCTTCCGCTTCTTAGTATATCCTCCGCGCTCAATTCCTTTGAAACGGAAGTGCCATCGGCTTTAACCTTGAGGTTCTTGAAACTCGCGGTCCTAGACTGTCTCATCAACTCGGCGTCTTTCACCTCATCGTCTTCTGGCTCTGATTCCGAATCATCTTGATCCCAATCTTCGTCAGTCTCTTCCTCGTCATCATCACTTTCAAGCTCGTGAAACTCTTTCCTAATGCCTTTAGCAAACTCTTCACCTGGCGTATTATCTATTGCGAAAGTGAGATCCCTATCTTTAACTTTTTCCTTTGCCGCACGATTCTTTATATGCTCGAAAAACTCAATAGTTTCGTATACGTCAAGAATATCCCCCAATTTATTTACGTATTCTTTAACCATTGCGGGCTCTACTGAATCAACAAGCGGGTACAAACTTTCTATAAAATGGACTCTCATTAATTTAGTGGACTTTTTTGACTCGGACAGAAAAATCTTCACTACGTTTTCCGGGTTGTACAGCTCCCTTTCTAGGATAGCTCTTACTTTCACTTTCAGATCGCTTGCGCCTGGATGATCTTGGTCTTCTATTCCATTTCCTAAACCAAGAACTTGACTTCTTAAGATATCCAAAAGCATCATCATTGATGGGCGCCAAACAGAGGATAATTTGCCGTCATCGACTCCTTTTCGCGCTATCGTCGCGAAAGGTTTTTCATGAGTTTCTAGCCCCGCGCCCTCTTGGTCTTGGGGCGCCAAAACATTTGCCTTTTCAGGAAAAAGGAAATGAGCATTTTTGAGGATACTGGGACGCAGTGGGTCAAAAACGCCTCTCATTAGCATGCTAGCAAATCCAGTGCTGAAATCGGGAATAAATTGATACTCTTCAAAATTTAGCGGTCTATCGGCCAATATAAGCCTTAACACATGATAGGCTTGGGGGATCTCAGCTTCTATATTACGTTCTTTAACCTTCTCCAGCTTTAAAATGATATCATCAATTAATTTTTGATCTTTATCTTGAACATATGAGCGGAGGGCCTTGAATAAGCTAGAAATATCATCTCTAGCGAATTTAATGGTTGCGATTAGTGATATATGATGATCTATGGCGATACCACAAAAAACCTGCGCCTTGGGAATAATTACAGATGCTTTAGGATTATTCTCAACTATGGCCTCCAAATTTTTCTTGCCTTTAACTTCTGATATAATGTTATGTTTAAAATGACTTTCTTGTACCAGCAAATCAGGAAACTTACTGAGAGATTTCTTTAGTTTGTATCTGTACTCCGCCACTTTGTCTAACTCATTGGAAGCGAGCTCTCCCAACCCAATAAAATCAGACATTTCATTAAAAAGAAGATTTTTAACCCTAAGCGCAGTAATGTGATCGAACCTAAGGAGGATGTTTAGCTTCCACGTTAATTCGATATAATAGTTTCTCATATCATTTATTTCAGATATGGTTATTTTATCGACATCTTCAAAGGATGTTTCCAAATCGCGCAAATCAGCCAGATCGGAACGCATATTTCTAGTAAACAAATCATAGTAAATGTAAAGAATTTTCCGAAAATCTGACAGTTTTCCCGGATCCATATCATTTTCCGGAGGATAACTCATTCTTTTATACCAGAAATAAACCAGGTTCTTTAAATTTTCTTCTTTCTCTAAAATTTTGTAAATGAGACGCGTTGTGTTTTTGTCTTCAAAAAAAGCCTTCTTTTCATTGGGCGTCATACCTAAAACCACCAACTGGTCATTGGAAATCTTTGGCTCGACCCTTAAATCGACGAACATTGTCCGCACGCAAAGGGGCAAAGTCACAACTTCCAACAGAAAGGTTAGGAGTGATTCTTGGGTATAGCCTTTATTGTCTTTGTTATTGTCCATAAATGCGGCTTGTGTATTAAAAAATCTGACCTTTCATAATTTGAAACTTCGCTTAAATATAACGGCCTATCTTAGTCCAAGGGCACCTGAAAGGCAAGGCATAAAAAAAAGCCCTAACACCAGTGGGGGCCGGACTCCGGGTATCAGGGCTCATATGTGTCACACTTCCATATCAGCCTAAAATTAAAATAAAACGTCCATTAATGGATATTTTTTGGGCTTTTTTAGCTGTCCCACCAGATCCCCCCAAAAGGCGCTAGCTTGTGCGGAGGTCTTTTCGAGATAGGTGGGGCTATGGGCCTTAATAAGCCAAAAAGCACTACAAATAGATATTTTTTTAAATTATATACACATATAGAGTAATAATAATCCAAAGTAAAAGGGCGCGGCTAAGGCCTGAGCCTTTGATCTAAGGTCTGCGGTGTTACACCCTGGAGTTGCGCTCTCAAAATTAGATT
>JAITJT010000249.1 GCA_031278795.1 Deltaproteobacteria bacterium
AAGAAGCTTTTTTAAAAAGCAAACGCATTCTTAATTACATTAACTCACGTATTTATGTATTCAGGCGCTCTAGTATTAATATTAAAAGTATGCTAATATTTAAGTCAATTTAGGAATAAGGAGTCTATATATGCCAGATGAAATAAATAAGAATGATCCTGACACTAAAATGATATTATGTCCAGCACACAATGAATATTATTTAAAATTAGCCCAAATGATAGGCATTAAATTCCCAATGTATATAAGCCATTGGGATGTAGATTCTGACAAACTTGAAACTATAATTACGATAAAATTTCATAGAGAAGCTAGATTTTCTTGCCCTGTCTGTGGTGAGGAAAATTTAAAAGTTTACAACCGTTTCACACGAAGAGCTAAAACATTGGGTTTTTACAATTATAGAACAGTCATTAAATTTCACCATCCAAGAATAAAATGCCCGAACTGCGGCTTAAAATCAGTTGCTTTAGACTGGATAACTCCAGGTGCTAGTATAACTAATGTTGTAAAAGCAAAAATAATTGCTCTTTTGCCGGAAATGAGATTATCAGACATATCTAGGCAAATGAATGTTTCGATAAACCTAGTAAGAAACCTAATGCAGGAGTCAGCTAAAAAACGAAGTAAGAAGTCAGCTAAAAAGCCCAAATAATTTAGATTAGGAATATCTAGCTGTTGCTTTATAGGTTATAAAGAGTGTTAAAGGGCCTCAAATATATTAGCCCTTTGTATTTTTATATTAGCCCTTTGTATTTTTGTTAGTAGAGAGGTTTTTGGGGTTTTAGGGAGAAAAATAGAATAAATAACTTTTAAATAGAACCCTAAAATCATAGCGTGCACCTTATACTACCTAAAAAGATGTGTCAAAAGATTTGGGAGAAACGTATATTTCAGGCGTTAAAAATATTTTCATAGGCCCATCTCTTTTTTTATATTTATCCCAGATCTGGAATTGTATATCAAGAGACACAAAAAAAAAATGCGGCCGCTTTCATATTATTTAAGGCGGCCGCACATGATAAATATAGGCTCAAGAGTTGTTTTTACGCGTCTTTTCCCAGCCCCTTGATACGCGGATAGTTGAGGGCGTTTTTGGCGAGCTTCAGCTCAAAGGCGGCGGAATCCTTAAGTTTCATAATCTCCGGATCTTCACCTAGGTCCTTCATGCCCGCTAAAATCGCCTCAGCCTCCTGGAAGCGCTTGGCCTTGCCAAAGGACCTTACCAATATGACCGCGAGTCTCCCGCGGGGGATTACCAGGTCGTCTTTGTTGGAAAGTGACTCGAGACCTTGGTAGAGGGTTTCGGACTCGTCTAGGAAGCCGGCCTTCTCTAAATCAATCACCAGATTGACCGTGGCCTTGCACCTTAGGATGGAAAGCTTGGGGGTGTCCGGAAAGGAGTTCATGACCATCATGATGGCCCTGGCCTCGTCTAGGCGCCCCATGCTGCCGCAGATGCTGATGAGATTGACGCCGGCCTTGCCGCGCTCCTCCAAGATCTCCTCTTCAGTGCCCAGTCTCTCCATTTCGTCGAAGAGGCGCTTGGCGGGTTTGAGGTCTCCGGCCCTTATGTACATGGAGATGAGCTTGAAGGCGCCCCTGGCTATCTCCAGGCGCACGCCCAGGTAATCCCCCAAGAGCTTAATCTCGTCAAAGATCTCCTGGGCCCTTTCCAGCTCGCCTTCGGCTCCGTAGTGGTGGAGCAGGCTAACCCCGGCCCGGGTCTTCTCCTGGAGCACCCTATCGGATTGTCCCAAATCCACAAGGCTAGCGTAGAGCTCCTCGGCCTTCTGGGTGTCTCCGGACTCGAGGAGAAAGAATATGAGGCGGTTGGTGCACAGGGCCCTGTCCATGAGCACGGTCTCGTTGTCTCCCAGCTTCTTCATGCTGTGGAGGACCTCCCGGGCCGTGTCGAAGCGGCGCTCGCGGCCGTAATCAAAGACCAGATTGAAGGCCGCCTTTCCCAAATGCGCGGTGATTTCCGGGTACTGGGCGTAGTCCAGCATCCTGGTGTAGATGTCCTTGGCGTCATCTAGCCTCTTGTCGCTTCCCAGGAAACCCACCAGGTTCACCGTGGCCTTGGAGCGCTCCAGAAGCACGGTGGCGCTCTCGGGAATTTTCGCCAGGGACTCGTAGACTTTTATGGCGGAGTCGATTTCACCCTGGAGGCCCAGCTCGGTTATGAGGTTGAAGCTGGCCCTGGCCTTCTCGGCGTGCACCTCCGGGTAGTCCCCCAGGATGTCCATGGTTCCGTAGAGTAAGAGGGCCTTGTCCCTGAGGTCGTTTCTGGAGTAGCCGGCTATGAGGTTAAAGAGGGCCTTGGCCTTTTTGGCGGCGAACCACTCGCTGTTGCCCAGCTGGGCCATCCTGGAGTAGATGGACGAGGCCATGGGCAGATCCGGTTGCAGGCAGTAGTCGCAGATGAGGTTCACCGCGGATCTGGCGGTTAGCTTCCTCACGGCCAGGGAGCTGCCGTACTCGGTGAAGAGCTTTTCAAAGCCCCACTGGGCATCTAGGTACTGTTTCCTCTCCCCGTAGCTGAAGATGAGGTTGGACAGGGCCTCGGCCCTCTGGATCAAGAGCTGCTCCGAGTCACCCATGTCCTCCAGGGAGTCGAAGACGCGCTTGGCCTGCTTCAGGAGTCCGTTGGCCCCGTAATGGCTGATGAGGTTGGCCGCGGCCTGGGTCTTGTAGCACAGCATGTCCAGGCTAGTGCCGAAGCTGTCCATGAACTTATAGAGCTTCTCGGCATCCTTCCAGCGCTTGTTGCTGCCGTAGACGCAGAGCATGTTGATGACTCCCACGGCCCGGTAGATGTTTATGTTGCCTATGTCTTGCAGGGTAAAGAGGCTCTCGAAGATCTTTTTGGCCTCCTCCGGGTCGCCTCCGGAGGCGAAGACCGAGATGAGGTTCACGGCCGTCTGGGCCTGGATGTCCACCAGGGTGTTAAGAGCTTCATCCACAGTCGATTTTCGGGGCTTGGCGACCCTTTGAGCGTCCTCATTGGCGATAACCAGGGTAAGCTCGGGCTCACGGGGCGAGGGTTCCTTTAGCTCGTCCTTTTCCTCCCTAGAGTCCTCCCGAAGAGAGCTTTCCTCTTTAGGCTCCACATTAGTGTTAACCAAGGTGAGTGCGGGCCTGGTCCAGGGGCTGGCGTTGGGGTTGGTGACCGTCGGATTAATCTTCAAGAGGGCGTAGTAGACCTCCACAGCCTCTTTCTGCATATGGCCTCTTATGAGGCTTGAGACTAGGTAAAATGCCGTCTTGGCTATCTCGCTTACCAAAGGGTAGGAGTCCCCCAGCTGGAGCAACTCTAAAAACATCTTGTAAGCCGCGTCCAGGTCATCTGCCTTGGAATAGGCCATTATGAGGTGGCGCGCGGCGCCGGCCAGGGACAGATCGACTGCTGGTGTGCCCTTAAAAGTAAGAAGTTGGTCAAAGAGGGTCCTGGCCTCCGGGAGGTGTTCCAGGTGGGCGTAGTAGACCGCGAGCCTAGAGCCGGCCATGACTATGTGCTTCTTGTGCCAGCCGTCTTTTCCATCCTCATCGAGCCAGGGGTCGTATATAATATCCGCTTCTGTTTTCGCTCTTGTATTCTCTAGAAGCTTACACATCTGCTCGAAGAGATTCCTGGCCTCCAAAAGCAGTATGGACTTCTTGGCCAAGCCCTTGGCGCTGAGCTTCATGCCAAAGCCCGTCTTATCAGAAATCTCCTTAATCACGACCATGACCTTGTTGAAGTCTGCCAGGAGCTCATCTATATCTTTGGGAGGGGTCATAAAAAAATATTCTCCGTAAACTTACGACTGGAAAAGCAACCCTCACGGCCAAATCATTTTGGGGAGGCTCACTTTTACACTGTAACACAGTTTTTGTAGAGCTTTTCTTGAGCCTAGGCAAAGCTTGCCGCCCCCTCCCGAAGAGGAGGCTGATAAGGCCCTAGTTACCGCATTTTAGCCAAAATTTTTCAAAAAACCAAATATTTGATGACGATTTGCATTTTTTCGATTGAACGGGCAGATATCACGGGCTCTTTTGGGGAGTAAGAGAAATAATAAGAGTTGGAAAGAATCTATATAAAAACGCCAAAAATAATAAAAAAGCTCAAAAACCCCCAAAAACAAAGAAAATCAAGAAAAAAAACCAAAACCCAAAAAAAAAGCGAAAAGGCGAAAATCAAAAGCTTTGGCCTAACTTCCTTTCCTTGATTTCCAAGGATTAGGGGCTTAGAAATACCCCCGCCTTTCGCCAAAGATGCCTGATTTCAGCGCTTCTTTCGGGCATTTACGAAAAAACTCGCGCGTTTTCTAAGACACAGCTATAATTTCCAAAGGCCCAAGAAACAAGTGAGTAAACTCAAGATAAACAAAGTGGGTATTTAATTCTAAAAGTTATGATATGGGCTTACGATCAATTTGTTTGTGGAGCTTAACTTGGAGAGGAAAGCTCTAAAAAAAGCTTGAAATAATTCGAAAATTGTGTTAAAGACTGATTTGTATTCCTGGATTCTAAGCAAAATGACACCAAAAAATACATCTAAAATCCCACCCCAAAATTAAAAAAATTTATGCGAAACTCCAGAGTCACCACAGCTCTCACGCTCAATCTTTAACTTTCTCGCGCCTAATACATTACCCAAAAAACCTAAGCTTAGTGCATGGTAGCTTAGGCAGGGATTCGGAAGCCCCAGGTCCCTCACATTACGGAAAAGAAGCAAAAAACATAGGTTTTTAGAAGGCTTTCCCCAAAAAAACCCGCGCTCCATAGCTAATCTGGGACATGGCGTTTTAAAAGTCTGCAATTACTACGGATTTTTTTGGTATTCTACCGTTTTAGAGTAGAGATTCCCTGTTACCTAAAAAGGGATGATTACCCAAAATGATTGGCCTCTAAACATAAAGCCTGAGTGCCTTTTTATTTCAAAGGCTAAGTTTAGTAGAACTAAATTATCATAAAGATTTTAACCCAAAAAATTCGATCTTTTTTACTAAACTAAAACAATTACCCTTGATGAGGAAAATCTCACGTTGTTTCAAGCATTTTAAGGACAAAGACACCAAATAAGCGAGAGGTCAGGCTTTGGCTACTTCCAAAGAAGATACACTAGCTGGCTACCTGCACTGCCCGGGCTGCGGCAAGATGGTTAAACTACCGGCCGACACCTGCCCCTTTTGCAAGGCCAACATGAGAACCGGCGAAAGGCCGGAGGAGAAAGTACCCATCTCCAAGAGAAAGGGCTTCAAAACCCTCGTGGCCATACTGATTCTCCTCATCCCGGTCGCTCTCTATTTCACCACAGCCCAGGATCCCATGGGGGACATCAGCGAAATTTGGTACAAAATTATCTTCCGCCTGGAGGGCTGCGCCGAGCCCACTCCCAAGATGTGGGAAGCCGACAACCTGGCCAAGGACAAGGAAGAAGTGAAGTCCGGATATGAAAAATGGAAGGAGGCTAAGAAAGAGAGGGCCAGGGGCCAGGAGCAATTTCCCCCGGATCTAACCAGCACCCCGGAGCAAAAGGCGGAAAAGACCGACAGGAGGGCCTATTTCGCCAACACCCTCATATCCGAGACCCCGGCTCCCACCATCTCCAAGGAGAACAACTGGTACAGCACCCTAGGCGGGGAGTGGGACATAGTCTGGATTACCGGGAAAGGTACCCCGCAGGAGAACATCCTCACGGGCGAGTGGAATTTCGCCTGGGTGAGCGGAGGCGAGGCCATGGAAGACATCATGAACGTGCCTTATCTCTGGGAGATGAAGAACGTCTTAAATCCCCTGCGCATTGCCTCCATGCGCACCTTCAACCCGGCCCAGGGCTACTGGGAGGGGGCCAAGGTCTACGCGGGACGCATCATTCCCTTCAGGGCCGGCCGCAACCAGGACGGCTCCATCTACGAGACCTTCGTGAACAGCCAGGGGGCCATAGAGTTCTGGGTCTTTGTCAACATGACCAAGGAGTCCTTCCAGGTCTACATCTCAGAGACCCGGGACAACGGGGTCACCTACTCGCCCGTGGCCGAGATCTGGGCCAAGTCCAGGATCATAGTCCCCCAGTAGGGCGAGCCCAGGGATAAGCTCATCAGCTCTTTAGCTCATCAGCACTTGGCTAATTCAATAGCAATTATCTTCTTGGTTCTTCAATTTATTTTCTTATTTTTTTGCATATTTTTTCTATCTTCTCTATTAATCTATAATTCTCTCAGATATGCCCTCCCCTCTTTCACCTTTCCCCCATCTCCTCCCATCACCTGCCATTTACTACCACGTACGACCTTATGCTCCAGGCTAAGAGGAAGCTTCTCCACCTAAAGCTCTCTGGGGTCTTTCAAAGAGCCCAAGATCTGGCAATTGGTGCTCCAATGGAGTATAATTTTAGCTGTTATTGAAAAGGGAATCCCGTAAAATCAGGATATTATCCTAAATTTACGGAAATCTTTCACTTAAGTGTTCCCTTTTTAAGAGCCCACCTTTAAACGCCGATTTCCCTGGAGGCGCCATCGATGCAAGCGGACTGGCTGAGAGACAAGAAACTGCGCCTGGAACGCAAGAACGCCTTTGACGGATCCCTGGTTTTCGGCACCTCCAAATTCAACAAGGACACCGGAAGGCACACCAGGTCCCTCCAGCCCTTCCAGACCTTAATCGACAAGGACACCGGACTCATTGGATCGGATCTGGTGAGGCCCAGGAACTGTCCGGTCTGCGGGGAGAGGCCCGGGCCCGGGCTTTTCATCAAGGACGGGTTCAGGCACGTGCGCTGCCCCAAGTGCGGGCTCATCTACGTGAGCCTCATCCTGAGGGAAGACATCATGATTAAATACTGGAGGGAGGAGACTGCCTGGCTCTCGGTTCTCCACTCCACGCCCCAGACGGACATGGACCGCCTCAAGTACCGCTACGGACTCGACTTGGCCGAAAGCTTCCTGGAAGATGGCAAAAAGCACGGAAAACTCCTAGACATAGGCGCCGGCGCCGGTGACTTTGTGTTGGAGGCCAAGGAAAGGGGCTGGGACGCCTCGGCCTTGGAACTCAACTTGGAGACCGCTGACTATCTGGAGCGGGAAGGCATCCAGGTGATAGTGAAGCCCTTGGAGCTCACGGACTTCGCCCACGGGGCCTTTACCCTGATAACCATGTGGGAGGTGCTGGAGCACTTAACCGATCCCAAGAACGTGCTCATCAAGACCAGGGAGATACTCTCGGACAAGGGTTTACTTCTCATAGTGGTTCCCAACGCCGGTTCCTTGGTAACCAGGATCCTCCACGAGAAGAGCAACACCTTCGGCGGCCACTCCCACCTGAACCACTTCAACACCGAGTCCCTATGCATGCTCTTAAGTGACCTAAAATACGAGGTGGTGGACATGGAGACCATCATCACCGAGCTGGGCACCATCAACAACTATCTGGACTTCCAGGATCCCTACATTGGCGAGGCAAAGGAGTTCTGGCCCGTCATCACCCCGGAGCTTATCCACGACAAGCTCTGGGGCTCCAGGCTCCTGGTTTTGGCTAAAAAGAAGCTCTAAACAAACACATTTCCCATGAGATATTCCCAGAAGACAAAGAAGACTAAGCTTGCCGCACTGGCCTTAGCCTTGGGCCTTATCCAGATACTCGCGCTCTTCTTGGGCGCGGAGGAGCTCCGCGCCCAACAGAGCGCCTATGACCTCTTCCTGAAGCTCCCGGACTCCGAGACCAACGGCCTCATTCCCATCCAGAGGCGGGAGATGTTTGACACCGTCTCCCAGAGCAAGGGGTACTCGCCGGTATCTAGGGAGGGTTTCTGGCTGGAGATCAGGAACGCCAACGTCATAACGCTCTTTGGCATCCACCACATGCCCACGGTTTACAAGCTCTTTAGGGGATCAGGGGGTGGCGCTGACATTCTGGCCATCTGCCGCAGCCTCCAGACCTCAGGGCCCGCATCATCCGACGAGCGCTCGGAGGGGGCCCCGGCATACGATCTCACTCTCTACCAGGCGGGCGTGGGCCTAGACCTGGTGCGGGTGGATCATCAGGACTACATACCTCCCATAGGGGTTCTGGACTTCACCACCCGGGACACCCTAGACGACTATTACGCCACCAAGGACCTTGAGCTCATAAACCAGCACTTCACTCCCTGCCTCACCTGCCACGCCTCGGTGGAGGATCCGGTGGCCCTGGACATACTCACCGTTACCAGCATAAACGGCGCCTCCTGCGCCACTTTCATCACCCACTTCAAGCTCCTGCCCCTGGCCTGGAACGGTAGCCGCTTTGACAAGCCCTACGACCGGGCTGTGAGTCCGGATGAGCCCTGGATAAAAAGGGAACAGTCTAAGCACGGGATCTACTACCACAGCCCCACGCCGTCCCCTTAAGCCCTGTGCCCAAAAACCCACAAAAAGAGCCTAGACAAGGCGGGAAAAGTCCCAAAGAGCTGCCTAAGGGATCTTTAGAGATCTTAAAACTCATAAAAGGCCTCAAAGGGACACCACCACTTAGTGCCCTAGAGGATCCTGTCTTAAAATCCCTTTCCTTAATAGCCCGGCCCAGGCTATGCCAAAGAAACGAGCTAATATTCCAGCAAGGAGATCCTGCCCGCTCGGTATTCCTTGTGGTGAAAGGCGAGGTGAGGGTTTATATCTCGGAACCCTCCGGTAGGGAGCGCACATTGAAGATAGCCTCACCCGGGGATCTCTTTGGCGAGGCCGCGGTCTTCCAGGAAGGGGGCTACCCGGCCACGAGCTCAGCTATCAAAAAGGCTCTTGTCTTGGAGTTTCCCAAGCTATCCCTCATAGATCTCATAAGTGAACATCCGGAATTGGCCTTCGCAACCATTGGGGTCATGGCCTCCAGGCTCAAGGAGCTAACGGCTCTAATCGAGGGCTCCCTCAAAGACCTGGAACCCAGGCTAGCCAGCTACCTCTTAACCCTTCCGGAAAAAAACGGTCGGGTCCTACTTCCCATGCGCAAGGTGGAGCTTGCGAAACTCCTGGGCACTAGCCCGGAGAGTCTCTCGCGGGCCCTATTTGGCCTGAAAAGCAAAAAGCTCATAAATGTTGAAGGCGCCACCATAACCCTTCTGGATCGCGCGGCCTTGGAGGATCACTCGCTATAGCTGCTCTATTTGGGGTACTCTTTTTGCGGAAGCTCTTTTTACATTAGCTCTTTTTACATTAGCTCTTTATGGAAAATGATAGTCTAGAAGCTATTAGCCAAAAGCTATTAAAAGCTATTAGCCAAAAGCTATTAGCCAAAGGCCATTAGCCAAAGGCCACAAACCAAAGGCCTAAAGTATTCCAAAAAGAATGTTTTCCATAACTAGTCTGTAATTTCGTCATAAAAATCGCCCATATATTTCGTTAAAAAAAATAAAAAAATGTCCAAAAATTAATCTATATTTTATTTAAAGATTATCTCAAAAATTAGACCAGTATTAGCTAACACCTTTGAAGAGATTTTATTTGCCTTTTCCGCAGTGTATTTTCATTCTGGAGTGAATTGTGTGCTATAATGCGCTTATCTTACGCGCTGTTGGAAAACGCGTTCCTGTGTGTTCTACGCTTTAATCAAGGGTTTTTTCGTTTTTTTTGATCATAGGGATAAGCACTTTCAAATATTTCCAGCCCTCTTAAAAGAGAAATATCACAAACAATTTAGAGTAATGAGCCACCTAGGCCTTTTTTTAAAACTAATGCCAAAAGCCAAAAAAAAAATAAAAGCGCCCCTCTTCATGATTCCCGTCATGTGCGTGTTGTTTCTCCTTGCGGCTTGCTCCATGCCGTCCTGGATGCCTTTTTTTGGCAAAAAGGACACAAGCAATGTTCCCGTGGAGGATCTGCCGGAGGTTGTGGGCGATACCTCCCAAGGGGGAAAAGACACCAAGATTAGGGGAGAGGATGAGTTCCTGAGGGGGGACTACGTGGATAGCTATCCCCTGTTAGTTCCCTCCTATAGGCAAGGAAACCTGAGGGCTGTTTTCTATATGCGTATAATCCTCCAGTACGGTCTGCAAGGCGATAGTCCCAACCTGGAGGAGGCCGAACGGGCGAAGGCCTACATGGCCTTAAAATACAACGACATCTACAATCTATCCCGCTCTTCCCTATACGTCCTAAGGCCTCTCTACTACACGGCCATGGGTTACCTCTACTACAACGGACTTGTGCCCGGTAGTCCTAGGGATCTAAATCATGCCTTGACCCACGCCAATAACGCCATTTCCTGGGACTTCATGCCGGCCACCAACCTCTTCGCGAGAATCACCTGTGACGAGGAGGTGTCCACCCTCTTCGGGCTCCTGGACTACGACAAGACGGACTGTTTCGATAGATCCTTGGAATCTGCCCAGGCCCAGGATATCCTGGCCATGGGAAACGTCTCCGCGCTCTACCGGGAAGGCATTGGCACCAACAAGGATCCCCTGCAGGCCGTGAACTGGGCGCACCTGGCGGCCCACCGGATACCGCCATCGGCCAGGGCCCAAAACGACATGGGCTATTATTATGAAACCGGGGCCTCAGTCTCCAAGGACATAGAAGAGGCCAAACGATACTACGCCCTGGCGGAGAAACGCTATCCACTGGCCAAAATAAACCTGGACAGGCTCAGTAAGGGCACCAAAGGCCCGGGGGGTCCCCCGAGCCTTTCGCAAGAGATCGATTACTGAAAATGTTTAGTTTTTTTTTCTTAAACATAAACCTATGAAGTCTTAGACCGCGAATTTAGCCTTTAAGTAGCATTCACCTCGTCCAGGCTGTCAGCTTTGCTCTTCCCAATGGTGGTCACGTTGGAGTGGCGATCTACCCACCCGAATACCACTGTTTTCACGCCGCATTTGGGGCAAGGCACCCGGGGATGGAAGACAGTGATGATAGTCTCGTTATTTAAGTCGTCAAAGTGCTTGATTCTCCGAAAGCGTTTGCTGTGAACCCGCAAATCCTTCTCCCCGCAACTTGGGCAATCGAATCTGGCCCGGCGGTGGTAAGCTAGGGTGATGACGGTTTGGTTGGTTATGGAGCTCTGCCCTATGTTGGCTATGTAGAGGGGAAATTCAATGCCAATGCTGGAGGCAACTTCCTCATAGAGGGGATTCTTAATCGGGCACATGGCCTTCCTCGTTACGGGATTGTTGACATCGGGCACTTTCATAAAAAAGACTCTCCCTTAGCTAAATTTTGATTGAAGTCACCTTACCACAGGCGGACTCCAAAAAAAAGAGCTAAACTTAGGCCCTTTCCAAGGTGATGAGGCTAAATTCCGGCCAGGGCCCGAAACGGAAGGGAATCCCCACGGAGGCGAGCCCGGAGGATACGTTGAGGAAGCCTCCGAAATCCTCATAGAGTCCGGAGGTGTACTCATAAATGAGGGTGGCGAGATTGGCCTGACTGAAGCCTGGTATTGCGTACTGCCCGCCGTGGGTGTGTCCCACCAAATAGAGCCCGTAACCCTCTTCCATGGCCTGCTTGAACCCCTCAGGCCTATGGTTTAGAAGGATCTTGAAATCCCCTTCCCTAAGAGAGGGACCCTTAATTTCACTAAAGTCTAGGATATTGGTCCTAGCCTCCATCCCCGCTTGCTTGCGCCTGAAAGTGCGGCCGTAGGCGCTCTGGTCGTCTAAGCCCGTGAGGCTAAGAGGCAGATTTCCAATATTCACCCGCTCTTCCCTCAGTACTTTCATGCCCGAGGTGTTCAGGATTTCCTCAATCTTGTCGGGGTTGTTGAAGTGATCGTGGTTCCCCAAAACCGTGTAGACTCCGTAGGGGACAGCCGAGAGCCTTCTCTCCACCGGGCCGTGGTACAAGCCCGCCACCTGGGGATCCCTGTCCACCATGTCCCCGGTGAAGATCACGAGATCCGGCTTCACCTTGGCGGCCTCCACCAACGCCAGATCCAGCTCGTGCTGGGAGGCCCAGAGCCCTAGGTGGAGATCTGTAAGGTGCGCAATGGTGAAACCGTGGAGTTCCCTGGGAAGATTGGGGATTTTAAGGTTGAGGCGCCTAACGGAGGGAGAAATCGATTGACGGATGACCGCATAGGTTGAGAAGGCCAGAATGCCTCCCAGGCCTATGGCCCCGGCCTTTTTCAAAAAATCCCTCCTCTCCACCTGGGGAGGGGCGTCGGGTGCTCTATCTTCTGTGCCCTGTAAGCTATTAGATGCCTTTGTGCTCTTTTTACCTTTGGAGATAAGCTTTATAGCTAAGACTGCGACATAATATAGAAGATAGATGACAATACTCAAGGGTAAGACTACTAAGAGCTGCACCGACTGCCAGGAGATGGCGGGGCGCGCGATTAGCGAGAGAAAATAACCGCTGATGGGCTCTCTTTCCGAAAGCTTATAAAAGGTGAGTATCCAGAAGATATTGAAAAGAACGAAGAGAAAGATGACCATGTTGCGGTAGAGCTTGTTTTTCAGGCGAGAGTAGAAGAGCCTAAAAGACACAATCTGGGCCAGAAAGCAGCAAATGAGTAGTACTATGGCGTACTTTGACAAAAACATCTTTGAATTTTACCTAAAAAAATAAAAAAATCATAATTTGGCAATTTTTTTTTGAAAATTGACCTATGGCTTAAGAACTTAAGACCCGAAACCCACCTCCGGGCAAGGGTGGTGGCTATTATACACATTTTTTGGGCCAAAAACCGCAGCCCACCCAAGGGTGCTAATAGTTGAGGCCTAATTTAGGGCTAAAAGAGGTCTTAAAAAAAGGCTAAAGGGAGTTACCACTAGCTGTAGTAGCCTTATACCAATTAACACAATTGGAGCCTATTTTCAATATCCATAAATGAAATTACCTATCTAAGCCCCAAGAGGCTGGATCTGGGAGGCATTTGGGAGAAAATCCCCAATTTTTAGGTCATTTTCGCGAGTTTTTCGTAATTATTTAGAAGTTTTGAGGCTTTTTCCTTTACAGCCCTTGTGGCTTAAACTATAATTGGCCAATACTTGGAAAGGCCAAAGTCCACAATGTACAAAAAAACACATCTAATCTTGGCCCCTTGGCAAGCTGATAAAATATTATAGAAAATTAAATTCTTTCCCACATCTAGAACTATGAGTGAAACCAAAAGAAAAAGATTTGGCCAAAACAAGAGGCAGCTGGCCTTGACGATCTTTTTGAGCTTAGGCATACTCGTCCTTCTCTCCATCATCCTCAGCTCCATGCAGTTCGTCTTTCTTCCCATGATGCTGGCCTTCTTCATAGCCAACATCTGCAATCCCCTGGTGCGGATATTCCAGCGCTGGCACATACCCAGGGTTCTGGCCATAATATTTACCCTGGCCCTGGTTTTCTGCGTGCTCATCTTGGCAGTTAACTTTGTGCTCATTAGCCTTACCTCCTTTCAGGAGGGTTTTCCCAAATATAAAGCCAAATTCGACGTTCTCCTCCAAAACTTCCTAGATCTTAGAAGCCGCCGCTTCAACTTCATAACCCTAGACATGCTCAGAAACTTCATCTCCAGCATAAGCATTGGCTCCATCGTCTCGGGCATAGTCAACCAGATCTTCTCGTTCACGGGTTACTTTTTCCTCACAATCATCTTCATTCTCTACTTCCTTCCATCCCTTCCCTACTTTCCCATGACGCTTAAAAAAGCCTTCCCGGGTGATAGGGGGAGGCAGCTGGGAAACGCGGTGGATGCCATTGGCCGTCAGGTGCAGAGCTACATCTTTGTCAAAACCCTCATGAGCATTGGCCAGGGGACGGTGACCGGTTCCATATGCCTATGCTTTGGTGTGGATTTCGCGGCCACCTGGGGGATACTAGCCTTCATCCTCAACTACATCCCCACCGTGGGCGCCATAATCGCGGTCTTTATGCCCTCTATCTTCGCGGCCCTGCAGCTGGGCTTCCCGGAGGCCATATGGCTCTTGATGGCCTTGGGCGTGGTCACCTTCTCGGTGGGTAATTTCATAGAACCCAGGATTTTAGGGCGCAGCGTGAACCTCAATCCCCTGGCCTCCCTTCTGGCGCTCCTCATCTGGGGTTGGCTCTGGGGAGGGGTGGGCATGGTCATAGCCGTTCCCGCCACGGCGGTCATCAAGTTCACCTGCGACAACATCCCGTCCCTCAAGCCCTTGGGATCCCTTATGGGAAACGGCTAAAAAGACCCTTACGCCACAGGTATGCCTAATGGATAAAAGCCGCGACAAAGAAGACCAACTTAAGACGCTCTCCCTCAAGATAGCCGAGGACTTGAGCTTGAAACTTTTGGAGAGGCGCACCACCAGCGCCGGCAAGGTGCCTGGGCTCCTTAACCTGATTGGTAAGAAATGTTTTGATCTCGTGAGAGATGAGGAGCCGCAGGGCATCCCCTTCCTGCGCCTGGCATCCCAGTTCACGGGACGCCTAATTGAGCGGGGCAGCCTCTCGGATCCAGAGCAAATCTGTCATTCCCTGGAAGATTACATCAAGATCTTACGAGAGGTAAGCTCGGAACTTCCGGAGAGGCACAGGAAGGTCATCTTGAACACCTCCGTGAACCTGGCCTTGAAGATGCTGGAGACCAAGACCCTAAGCCCGGGAAACTTATCCCTCACCTTGAAGAGCTTGGCTGTTTCCGCGAGTACGGTTTTTGATTCTTGTTGAGGACCATTTTTTTGCTTACAAATATGGCGTATGCTATATAGTTCAGTAAGCTTATATTTAGCAATAAGAAAAAAATTTTAGCAAAAAACTCTTTAATTTGCCTAAGGCCAAGACAAATATAATCTCGCTCTTAAAATAATTAATTACAACGGCGATAGTTATGTCTAAGGCTTATATATTAAAGCTCTTACATAAAAAAAAATTAAAATTACCCATATCTTTTACCTAAAGTGAGAGCGAGCC
>JAITJT010000299.1 GCA_031278795.1 Deltaproteobacteria bacterium
AAAAAAATGAGAGCTCTGGCGGACTCAGACAACAAATTTGGGGATTTGGCCGTGCAAAAAACATTTTTCATAACTTTTTGGGTCCTGGCCCTTACCCTAATCCTGGCGCTGCCCTCAAGCCTTTCGGCCTTCCAGGGCGGAGGCGGTAATACCAACAAAGACGAGGTCTTCAGCCTGGAGACGGTAGATGGCGACAGCCCCAACATCATTAAGTTCAAGGCGGCCCTGCGCATCTTCGCGGGTGTGCAGGCGGTCTACCACCTCACCAGCAAGTGCAACGCCAAGCCCACCTGGGAGCAATACGAGAAGCGCAACGGCAACACCCTGGCCCAGGTGGTGAAGCAGTTCGAGTTGGGGGGAGGCTTGGGAGTGCCGCAGAAGACGGCGGTGGACGCCTACGCCAATGGCGAGGTGGCCGAGGCCCTCTCCACCAAGGCCTGCGCCGGGCTTGTGGCTGACATAAATTCCCAGGAGTGGGACATCTACAAAGGTGATCGTTTCAAGGATGACTATAGCCTCATAAAGGCTAAATAGACTGAAACTACCTTCAGTTGCCCTCAAAAGCCCTTAAAAGCCCTTAAAAGCCTTGACTGTCTAGGCTTCCAGCTCAAAGCTCTCGCCCTTCTCGTGAGGGAAGGCCCCCGCCTGACTCAGGGCTTATTAAGTCGCCTTTAGCGGGGCCTTAGGGCCAATCTTTTTGAGGGGGAAGCGGACAGGGCGCGCACTTTTTTGGCCCTGAGCCAGGGAATTGTGGCTCCAGGGCTTTTTTAGCTTAAATTCCCCCTTTACCCGCACCCGAGTGCGGGTTTTTCAGTTTTGTCTTGAAAAGAAGGTGATTTTGAGCTAAACTTGCATTTGCGAAAATGTGGCGCCAGGTTTCTTTGACTGGCACAGAGGAAAAGATTCTTCCGTACTTTCGCGTGTTCTAAACAAAAAAATCACCTAACCTCTTATTCCCACGGCCTGGATAAGATATTCATCGTAGAGAAGCTTCTATCTGTTCGGGCGTTTAAAAGCGTAAAAAAAACACCAAAAAACAAGCCGGCGCTAAAATCGGCGCCTTCGGCTTTTTCCGGAGACTTCTATGGCTTATGACAAGAACATGAAAGTGCTTGTGGTTGACGACTTTCTGACCATGCGGCGCATTGTCAAAAACATCCTTCGCCAGTTGGGCATAAATAACATCAGCGAGGCCGAGGATGGCGTCAAGGCGGCCGCCCTCTTGGAGATAGACAAGTTCGATTTGATAATCTCCGACTGGAACATGCCGAACATGACGGGTATCGAGCTCCTCAGGCATGTGCGGGGAACCGAGCACCTCAAGGACATTCCCTTCCTCATGGTCACGGCCGAAGCCCAGCAGGAGAACATCATCGAGGCCGTCAAAGCCAAGGTTTCCAACTACATCGTGAAGCCCTTCACCGCGGACACCTTGAACGAAAAGATGGAGAAGATATTCTCTTAACCCTAAGCACCCAGAGGGGTGGCTCCAAGTTCTCCCCAGAAGGTAATTTTAACCATGAACTTTAACGGGGCTCTGGGTACCATCTTAGAGATTGGAATCTTCTTCCTGGGGCTCTCGGTGGGAAGTTTCCTCAACGTGGTCATCTACCGCCTCCCCCGGGAGGGACTCTCCATCTGGCGGCCCAGCCGCTCATTTTGCCCCAACTGCCAAAACCAGCTCAGATGGCATGACAACATCCCGGTCCTGGGCTACATCCTCCTCAAGGGCCGCTGCCGCTACTGCCAGAGCCCCATCTCGGTGCGCTATCCCCTGGTGGAGCTCCTTTCCGGGATTCTGGCCTTAAGCCTCTACCTCCGCTACGGTCTCTCCGTGGAGTTCCTCTTCTACTGGTACTTTGTATCAGCCCTCACCGCCATCGCCTTCATCGACTCCGAGCTCATGCTCATCCCGGACGTCCTGGTCATTCCCACCTGCTTTTTGGGGGTGGCCTTGGCCTTAATTGTCCCCAACCCGGACCTGACAGGTGAGCTCCTCTGGAACAAGCTCCTATCCGCCGGATGGAACAGGAGGCTAATTAGCCTTCTGGGCTCTATCCTGGGGCTACGCTTGGGCTTTTTGAGCCTCTACCTCTCCAGCAAGGCCTACAAGCTCTGGCGCGGCCGGGACGGCCTGGGAGCCGGCGACCCCCCGCTCTTGGGTATGATAGGCATTTTCCTGGGCTGGAGATCCATTTTTCCCATCCTCTTCCTCTCCTCGGTCATAGGACTCCTCTCCGTCATCCTCACGCTTTTCTCCGGAAAGCTCCCCACCTCCCGTAAGGGCCGGGAAGGCCTCTCGGCTATGCGCATCCCCTTCGGGCCCTTCCTGGTTCTCTCAGCCCTCTTCTGGCTATTTTACGGGGAGCGGATAATACGCTGGTACCTCTCCCTTCTGGTGGTTAAACCCTAAATAGCCCCTTTAAAACTAGAATTCCTCCCTTGAAAGTCAATATTTCCCCCTACATTTCCCCCCAATATTTCCCCTAAAAAAGGGCTTGAAAAATAATTTGATCTAAGCTATGCTCCGATTTTAAAAGAATCTCCGAAAAAGCTCCGTTTTTTCCAGGGGCTCAATCCAAGGAGCTCCTAAGTTTGTCGCGAGCT
>JAITJT010000044.1 GCA_031278795.1 Deltaproteobacteria bacterium
ACTTTGAAAGTTTTTTCTCGTTAAGAACATTGAAGGTTTATTTTCCCTACAAAAGAGAACTAGAAATTTATTCTGTTCGTTTTCTTGAAATATTTTTATTCTTCGTTAATAGGAAATAAACTCCCTTTTATTTAAATTTTTTCTATTTTTCCCTTTGTTCTTTGCTCTTTGATCTTGGCTCCTTGCTATTTGCTATTTGCTATTTGCTATTTGCTAATTGCTCTTTGCTAATTGCTCCTTGCTCCTGGCTATTTGTTATTTGCTCTTTGCTTTTTGTTCTTTGCTCATTTAAAGCCTTATGATCCAAGCAATTAAACTATATCATAGCAATTATTCTATATCATGAAGGTTCTTTGGAGTATTTAAAGATTCTTTGGTGAAATTTTAAGAAAGATTCTTTGGTGAATTATAGAAATATCTTACTGGTTAATTTTTCTAAAAAGTTATTTGTGAAAAAAAAATTTATCCTAAAATTTGCCCAACTCTTCACTAACACTGTCTTTGAAAAAAGCTCGCTTAAGCTTAACCCTAAACGCAGCTCTATGTTTTCCTAAACTTTATAGCTCGCGCGCTCTAACAAATCACTTGAGGAAAAAGGGCATGTGGCGCGCGCAATCAGATAAGCTTCCCTTTTAAATGGTTACGGGAAGTGGGCTCTAGGCCAGACTCTTCACCCTCTCCATGGGGGATACGATATCCGTTACCCTCACCCCAAACTTCTCGTTAACCACAACCACCTCGCCTCTGGCCACCAGTTTGCCGTTCACGAATATCTCCAAGGGTTCGCCCGCGAGCTTGGAGAGCTCTATGACCGAGCCCTGGCCCAGCTGGAGGAGGTCGTTTATGATCATCTTGGTTCTCCCCAGCTCCACGGAGATCTCCAAGGGTATGTCCAAGATGAAGTCTAGGGGTTTAGAGGCCCCCTCGATGGTGGGGGGCGGCGGGCCGAAGGCGGAGGTGTCCTTGGCCGAGCCCTCTCCCGCGGCTGGAAGGGCCGCGGGCCCCGGGTCTCCCCAGTCCTGGTCGAGGCCCGGGTCGTCGCTCATCAGCCTGTCTAAATCGCTTTGAGTAAGGTTTGGTTTGTCTTCTGACATCTTTCTAAAACTCCGAAAAGAAAAATTCCTCTAAAGGGATGCTGCTCTGGAATAGTTGGACCTCTATCACGCTTATGATACACGGGATACAAGAGTGTGAAATCTTTAAAGCTTTACATGCTTGGAAATTTTTAAGGAAATAATCACTCCTCCCAGATCTTGGGGGCGATGTCCGAGTGGATCTTAACGGCCTTCTGGCCCCTGGAGCTCCCAATGAAGACCTTGAACTTGGGGACGCCCTCCACCTTCACGTCCAAGGGCTCGCGCACGTCGTGGTTGAGCTTGATGGTGTCCCCTGGGGCTAGGTTCATGAGCTCCTCGGTGGTTATCTGGGAGCGGCCCAGCTCCACCACCATGTTCACCTCGGCCTCCCTCACCCGCTCTATGAAGCGGTTGATCCAGGCCGTGTCCACCTCCAGCTGGTCGCTCTGAAAGCCCGCGTAGAGCTTGGAGCGGATGGGCTCTATGGTGGAGTAGGGAAGGCATACTATGAGGGTCCCCACGGTCTGCTCCAGCTCCACCTCGAATTTAACCACTAGAACCACCTCGGTGGGGGCCACCACGGAGGCGAACTGGGGATTGGTCTCCCCGCGCACATAGCTAAATGTGAGGGGGTGCACCGGGTTCCAGGCCCGCTCCAGATCGGCTAGGGCAAGTTTGATGACATTGGTTATACGCCTGGACTCAATGGGGGTGAAGTCCCTACCCTCCACCTTGATGTAGCCCCGGCCCGAGCCGCCAAAGAAGCTATCTATGAGGTTAAAGACCAGCTTGGTCTCAATGACCATGATGGCGTGACCCCTTAGGGGCTCCAGCTTGAAGATGTGGAGGCTGGTGGGGACCGGAAGCGCCCGCATGAACTCCCCGAACTTGATCATGTCAATGGAGAAGGCCGAGATGTCTATGACCTTCCTCAGGGACGTGGACATGGTCTGCCGGAAGAAGCGCGCGAAGCGGTCGTTTATAATCTCCAAGGTGGGCATGCGCCCACGGATGATGCGGTCCTGGTTGGTGAGATCGTAGCGGGTAATGCCGGTTTGGTCTCCGGGCTCGTCGGTCTCGGTCTCCACCTCGCCTCCGCCCATGCCCTTGAGCAGGGCGTCCACCTCGTCCTGGGTGAGTATCTTGGCCATAAAAGGCTCCTCTTTAGGCTTATGCTAGATTTAGGGAAGCTTCTATCACTGGATGGCTATGTCCGTGATATTGACTTTCCTCACCTTGTAGTCCGGAAGCTGGTTATTGACCCTGGATTGGATCTGGGTCTTTAGCCTCAAGATTCCGTCCGGTGTGGAGATGTCGTCCGCTGAGACCCCCATGAGAAGGACGATTATGGTGTCCCGGATGTCGTCCATCTTGCTGTTCACCTGGTTAACCCCCTCCGGGTTGTCCATCTCGAAGCTCATGGTGAGCTTGATGAAGGCCCTACCGCCGGAGGAGTTGAGGTTGGTGGTGAAGGGGTCCAGCTTGACTACAGTGGGCCCTTCCGCGGCCGCGGCCTCGCCGCCTTCAGCGCCACCTTCCGCTGCTGGAGCCCCGTGGCCGCCGGAGGCGGCCGGTGGGCTTCCACTCTTAGCCTTGGTGGGGGCCACAATGGGCTCCTCGGCTGCCGGGCGGCTCTCCAGCTCGGGCGGGGTGGCGTGGGCCTCCTGGCTCTGCTCAGCTGAGGTCTCGCCTTGGCCAGTCTTAGGGCCGGAGAAGAGCTTCATGGCCAAAAAGGCCCCGATTCCTCCCACCACCATGGCTCCCACGATGAGGAACACCAAGATGAGGTTCCCTTTCTTCTGGGTATCAGCCGGGGGGCTAGCTGGAGGTGGATCGTTTCTGGCTTCTTCCTGGGGCGGCTTCTTAGGTGCTTTTTCTTTGTTTGCCATAATATTTCCTTATCCTTTCCAGGAGCTCTTGGGCGGCTTGTAGATGACTATCTCCATCCTGCTGTTCTCCCTGGCCCTTGTGGGTTCCAAGGTGAGGGTTCTGGTGCCGCCGAAGGCCCCCAGCCTGAAGCGGGACTCGTTTAGTCCCAGCCTCACCAAATAATCCATGACCACTTTGGAGCGTTCGGCCGATAGCTCAAAGGAGAGGGGGCCACTGCCCCCCTCTAGCTCTGAAAGTGGGTTGGTGTATGACTCAACGCTTATGGGAAGGGCCATCTTGGCTAAAAACTCGGATAGTCTTCCCAAAAGTACAAGATTGGACTCGGTTAGGAGGCTTCCCCCCTCCGGAAAGAGGATGGCGTCGTCCCAGCGGATGACCATGCCGCGCTCGTCTTTGAATATGGAGACCGAGTCAGTGAGGGCCTGCTCTTGCTCTTTAAAGGCCCCGGGCCTCTGGGGGTCCTCATCCAGCTGGAAGATGGCGTTTTTTATCTCCTCTTGGTTAAGGACGGCACCCGGCGGGAGCTCGTCCATATTCTGGAAGAGTTCCACAACAGGGGCTAGAATGGAGGGGTTGGAGAAGCCCAAGACCCCGTTACCGTAGATCAAGTTTAGCTCTTCTAGGTTAATCTCATCCACCCCGTCATCCGCCAAGGACCTAGGGTCTATGGTGGTGATGGCTATGATGAGGACGAAGAAGGTTAGTAAAAGCGTCACCATGTCCGAGAAGGTGAGCAGCCAGGCCCCGGAGGGGGGGCCGTCGTAACCTGTGTCGGGTTTTCTGGCCATCAGTAGACCTCCGACTCGTCACCAGGCTTCTCCGGAAGGGTGAACTCAAAGCCCTGGAAATCAAAACTGCGATCCGTGGGCGTTAGGCCCCTGAGGCTTCCCTCCCGGGTGGAATCAAAATCCAAGACCAAGTCCACCCGATTGTTCTTCTGGCGGTTGGCCGGCGTATTATTGGCCACAATGGGCTTTTCGCCTCCGTAGCCGTAGGCTGAGAGCCTCTCCAGAGGGATCTCCCCCTCCTCTGACAAGAGCTCCAGAACCGAGATGGCTCTATTTACGGAAATATCCCAGTTGTCACCCACCCCCTCGGTCACGGGCGGGAGATTGTCCGTGTGTCCCTCAATGGCTATGGGAATGGTGGAGTCGCGCATGATCCTGGCGAAGGCCAGGAGCACTTCCCTGGCCTCCGGCGCTATCTCCGCCGAGTCGGGAAGAAAGAGTATCCCGCTGGAAAGGGATATGATCCTCTGTCCCTTATTGTGGACTATGCGGGTCTCCCCGTCCAGTATTCCGGGGGCAAAGACAGTCCTTATCTGGGCCATCTGCGGATCCGAGACCCGGGCGAGAGCCCGCTCGTTTAGGTTTGGGAGGTTAATGTCCAGGCCGCTATCGGCCCCTATGGCGCTACTCCCTCCCCTGAAGGGCCCGAAGGTGTCGGCCACTGACTCAATCACCTTCGAGTATTTTGTCTCATCGAAATTCGCCTTGGCGCTAATCATTATAAAGAAGGTGAGGATTATGAGCACAAGGGAGGTGTAGAGCACCATGGTGCTGTCCACTTTCTTCTCCTCTATTTCCTCCCCTTTCATCTTCCCTCACCTGAAGGCCGAAATCCTGGCGGATGGCGGGATGAAGGCGTGGAGCTTCTGCTCTATGATGCGGGGGTTGTCACCCCGGCAGAGTGCCAGAATCCCCTGCACGATTAGCTCCTTAACCACGGTTTCACTTTTGGAGCGGGCCCGTAGCTTACCGGCTATGGGCACGAATACCACGTTGGCCAAGATGGCCCCGTAAAAGGTGGTGACCAGGGCCACGCTCATGGCCGGTCCAATGGCCGAGGGGTCGTCCATCTGCTGGAGCATGGAGATTAGACCGATTAAGGTCCCCAGCATCCCAAAGGCCGGGGCGAAGGTGCCCATGGCCTGGAATATGTCGGCCCCCAGCCTGTGCCTGGACTCCTGGAAGGATATCTCGGTCTCCAATATGTCCACGATGGCCTGGGGCTCCAGGCCGTCCACGGTGAGCTGCAGTCCCTTCTGCAGGAAGCTGTCACTCACGTTGGAGATGTCGGTTTCCAAGGAGAGCAGTCCCTCCTTTCTGGCCTTGGCTGAGAAGGTGATGAAATTGGTGATGATGTCCCCCATGGTGGTGGTCTTGGTGATGAAGGCGTTCTTCAATATGGAGAAGGTGTTCAAACAGTCTCTGAGCGGGTAATTAATCATAGTGGCGCAGGCCGTACCCCCCACCACGATGAGGAGCGACGGCAGATCCACAAAGGCCCCCAGCCCCACACCCATGTTGATGGATATGATGAGCAGGCTGATGGATGAAAAAATGCCTATGACTGTAGCGATATCCATGGGGAATCACCTTGAAAACACATAAATTGGCCGGTTTTGAGGCCTTCCGCCCCTATTACCCATGAAAATCAACTGCAATTACTGTGCCCAATATTTAGCTTCAGCTGACAAAATTGTCGAAATATCTTCAACGCTGCGGTAAATCTGAAATAAAAGCTCAAAAACACGCATAAATTTCCCTCAATTTTCATGCCAATTCTGCTTTCAAAGGCCACAAAGATAGATAATTCCACCATAATTAGACATATTTTAGGGGAGATACTGTATATAGCCAGTTCCGCTAGGAAAAGTTGTCTCCTCACAGCTATTCCAAGAAGGCTTTGGGGAGGGCTTTTTAAATGCCCACCCTCCGTTAAACTTCGAACTGGCGCCATTATAGCAGGTACTTTGAAGTGTTTCCACTTTGAGAGCATCAAAACTCCATATTGAAATTGAACTAAATCTCCATAAACGCTTGAGGAAATAACGCTGCCCCTGAAGAGCCGCCTTGTTAGATATCCCAAGAGTGGCTAAATAAAAGATGGAAAAGCTCATTTTATAAGCTTTAGAAAAGGCCGCATTTTAATAAGCCATGTAAAAGGCCCCAAGGAAAGCGTCCCGCTTCCAAGGGGCCATCTCTTGTGGATTATGATAAAGAGTTAAGAGCCTTAAAATCTAAGAAAGGGAAAAAGAGCCTCAAGCTTCCTCCCTAGCCCTTCCTTTGCCTTATCTGGGCGTAGCTTCTGGAAAACTAGTAATCTCCAAATTGACGCTCTTCCCTAAGAGCGCCTGGGTGGAGGCCTCCCGCTTAGGTGAAGAAGGCCTAGACCTCCAAGAACCAGGGTGAGGCTTTAGAGTTCAGGGACATGTGCTAAAGGGTAAAAAGGCCGTGGTGTTGATCTAAGCTTAGCGTAAGCCATCTAGGACACTTTCTTTCCCTGGCGATATTGACATGCCCACAATGGTGGCCTTCAATTTTTTGTCATCCTTGGGGTCCACCTCCAAAAGGTAGTCATAGCTAATTAAATCCCCATGCCTTCCCTCCACCATCTGGGAATATTCACCATTCACCAGGATAGGATTGGTGGCTGAGATAAGATCGAAGGAATCCCCTATGCTTTTGATCTGGCCACCATAGGTGTCAAGGGCTAAGATGGTGGCGTTTTTT
>JAITJT010000111.1 GCA_031278795.1 Deltaproteobacteria bacterium
TAGTTGGTCCTGTTACAAATGAACAAAAAACAATATTCAGATTATTTAAGATTGAAAAGTTGGAAAATATATGCAAATGGGATAAATATAAATTTTTAAAATAAAATATTTTTTGTTAGCATTGCAGTTAGGGGGGGCTATCTTAAAGGGAGAGGCGCGCGAGGGCATTTAAGCGATTGCATAAAAAGAGCCAAAACAAAACCAAAGCCAAAAAGCCAAGGCACTCTTGAATGTTTATAAGAGTTGCTGATGACTTGGCTAAAAGAGAAAAGATTTTTTGATACTTGTTATAGCAAAAAATGAATAAAGCTCGCTTTCGAAAAGAAAGGGGGCTTTAGTCAAATGTGCGTGTTTCTTTTAGATAATTTATTCGTAGCGGTTGGCCACGTCTGACTCGTTGAAGGTCTTCATGTTGTTGAAGTGGGCACAGGCACACTGCAGTATCAGCATGGCAACGGCAGCGCCGCTTCCCTCACCTAGCCACATGCCAAGATCCAGAAGCGGGGTGAGTCCCAGGGAGTCAAGCACTGCCTTGTGGGCATTTTCCTTGCTTTTGTGTCCGGCAATCATGAAGTTGCGAAGGCCAGGGGAGAGTTTGTCGGCTATGAGGGCGGCAGCTGCGCCTATGAAACCATCTATTACCACACCGGCCCGGCGTATGGCGGCCCCCAGATACACGCCGGCCATGGCTCCTATCTCAAGGCCGCCAACTTTGGCAAGGACGTCGATTGGGTCATTGGGGTCGGGCTTGTTGATTTCCAGGGCACGGGCTATGACCTTCACCTTGTTCTGGCGCTGCTCTTCGTTAAGACCGGATCCGATGCCAGTTGCCTCTTCCGGCGATAGATTGGCAAGGACTGCAGCTATGCAAGACGATGGAGTGGTGTTTCCGATGCCCATTTCCCCTGCGCCAACTAGATCCACCCGGGGGTATGCCAGGACGGTTTCTAGTCCTGCTAGTATGGAGCTGATTGCCTGTTCCCGGGTCATGGCCGGGCCTTTGGAGAGATTTTTTGTGCCAAAGGCTATTTTGCGGCTTATACGCCTGGGTTTAAGGGGATCGCTTGCGCTTTCCTCGTCTGGGAAGGGGGGAAACTCGTAGTCCACGCCTACGTCTAGGAGCAGCACCTTTATGCCTGCTGACCTGGATATGGTTGTGATTGCGCCACCACCGGAGGAAAAATTCATAACCTGCTGGTAGGTGACGGATTTGGGCCAGGGGCTGACGCCTTCTTCCACCACACCGTGATCCCCTGCGCAGACCACCATGAGCTTGTGCTCATGGCGGGGGCGCAGGCAGTTTTGAATGGATGAGAGCTTGACAGCCAGGGTTTCCAGCATTCCCAATGATTTTGCTGGTTTGGCCAGCTCATCCTCCCTGGCGAGAGCTATTTCTTCGAGCACTGGGTTTAGAGGTCTGATTTGTATGAGGTACTCTTTCAGAGCTTTTTCAACTTGCATTAAATTTTTACAATCCTTTGTCAGCTAGGAGCACGGCAAGATCACTTACCCGGCAGGAATAACCCCATTCATTGTCGTACCAGGCCACGACCTTGGTAAGTCTTGGGCCAAGCACCTGAACAAGGGGCAGATCGATTATTGAGGAGAGGGTGCAGCCTTTGAAGTCCATGGAGACCAGGCTCTCTTCGCTAATACCCAAGATGCCCTTAAGTTTGCCAGCAGCGCACTCTTTTAAGGCCTCTTTCACCTGATCGGTTGTTACGTCTTTGGAAAGTGTGGCTGTGAAGTCCACTACAGAGACCGTGGGGGTGGGAACGCGCAGGGAATAGCCATCAAACTTGCCCTTGAGTTCTGGAATAACTAGTGCTAGCGCCTTGGCCGCCCCTGTTGTGGTTGGGATCATGTTAAGTGCTGCGGCCCTGGCCCTGCGGAGGTCCTTGTGGGGCTGATCTAGGATCCTCTGGTCATTGGTGTAGGCGTGGATTGTTGTCATGAGCCCGTATTCCACGCCGAACTTCTTGTGCACGGCGTAGACCGCGGGGGCCAGGCCGTTGGTGGTGCAGGAGGCGTTGGAGATGACGTGGTGCTTGGAGGGGTCATAGGTTTCCTCGTTCACGCCCAGGACTATGGTCTTGTCCTCGTTTTTGGCCGGTGCCGAGATGATGACCTTTTTCGCGCCGCCGCCGGTTATGTGCGCCTTGGCCTTCTCCGCGTCGGTGAAGACGCCCGTGGACTCGATGACTATGTCCACGCCGTGGTCGCGCCAGGGGATGTCCTTGGGATCCTTGTGGGCGTAGTTGGCGATCACGTCGCCGTTGACCACGAAGTCCTTGCCTTCTGTCTTCACATCGGCTTTGAAGATTCCGTATGTGGAGTCATACTTGAGGAGATGGGAGTTGGTCTCCACATCCCAGAGATCGTTTACTGCGACGACTTTCAGCTTGTCGTGGTGACGCTCCACGATCGCCTTCAATACTTGCCGGCCGATGCGGCCAAATCCGTTGATGCCTACGTTGACTGTCATTTGAGCCTCCTAGGAAGGTGGTAGTACGTATTTTTTGGGTGTACCGGTTGAACCGGGTTATTTTTCTAGTGGACGTTTAATATTAAAATTCAAAAGCTCCATTGTCAAGCTTCGCCAACTAAATATCAAAATCTATATTATTGTCAATTTAAATCGAAAAGAGGATCTTTAAAATTTGTTCACCATAATTTGCTTGCCTTTTATGCAGCTTAAGGAAGAAAAATTTTTGTGAAATCTAAAACTCCTATGTCAATTTGTTTTATACTCTTCCATAAAAAATTTTTCTCTTCTTATCTTCTTCAAAAAAATTTACCTCTCTCTTTTTTCCTTAGTCACAATAAAATACGGTGAAATGAGGCCCTTAGCGGATGTTTTGGGCATGGGGCTTAAGATTACGCCTCTCTTTTAGGTAATATTAAATGGACTAAAGACAAGTTAAATTTTATCAAAACATAGCCCCAAAATACTTCCTCAAAATATTGCCTTTGGCCCTCTGGACAATCCCACAGCTTAGAATATTTTTCTAATTATGCCTGTATACTCCAGATCTTTTCGGAAGCCGCCGCCATAATGCGGGAGTTTGCGAAGAGCTAAAAAAACGCTCCAAATACTCACAAACACTAAACAACTGCTAAACAAGCGCTAAACAAGCGCTAAAGAGGACCCTATAAGGCCCTCTAAGGGCATATTACAATACTAGCTTCCTTATCTGGGACTTCAAACATCGCTCACTCTTCCTTAATCATTTATTGACAAATTTATGAGAAAAGATGCCCGCAGCTTCAGCTTTTATTTGCTTTTTTCAAGCTTCTTTTTTTAGCCTCTTTTTTCTAGACTCTTTTTCTAGCCACTGTAAAGGCCTTTTTATATGGCCTCTTTATTTAGTCCCTTTATTAAGTCTTAGTATACAGCCTCTTCAAGAATTTTTTTAGAAATTCTCGCGGCCTATTAAGGAAAAAGATAGCCCTATTCACCATTGTTAGCTATTTTGGCGGCTTCCGTATGCGAGTGAATTCTTTTTGGAGGGATTTGGAGAGTATTGTAGAGAGAAATGAGAGAGCATGTTAGAGGTGAAAGCCTGAATTCTAGTTTCCAAGAGATGAAAAGAGAAAACAAGAAAGAAGTGAAGCGTACAAATAAATTTCTCCACGAGTGGAGAAATTTCTTTTGAAAAGTGAAGACAGCCCCAAGCCTAGGCATTTTGGGGCGTCAGGCCTTGAAAAAAATGGAAAAGTGCTCTCAAAATCTGTATAATTAGCCGCTCCAGCTGGGGGAAAGCTAAGCTCAGCACACCATAAATCCAATCCAGGACATAAAAGAGGAAAAATTGAGCGAAACAATCGACAAGTTTAGGAACCAAAGCGACATATACACGCTGCGTGACCCATATCCCGTGAACGCCCTGGGCCCGGGCGAGTCCTGGAGGCTCTTCTCCATCATGAGCGAGTTCGTGAGGGCCTTCACTGCCATGAGCGAGGTGGGCCCCTGCGTGAGCATGTTCGGCTCGGCCAGGGCCAAGCCCGAGGACGAGAGCTACAAGATGGCCCAGGAGACGGCCAGGTTACTCGCCCAGAACGGCTTTGGGGTGGTCTCGGGCGGTGGAGGCGGCATCATGGAGGCCGCCAACAAAGGGGCTTCCGAGGCCGGAGGCCTCTCCATCGGCCTCAATATTGAGCTTCCCCACGAGCAGGTTCCCAACAGCTTCAGTAATCTCAAGATGGACTTCCACTACTTCTTCATTCGCAAGGTGGTCTTTGTGAAGTACAGCCAGGCCTACGTCATCCTCCCCGGTGGCTTTGGCACCATGGATGAGCTCTTCGAGGCCCTAACGCTCATCCAGACCAGGCGTATCCGCTCCTTTCCGGCCTTTCTCATGGGAAGATCATACTGGGCGGGCCTCATCGACTGGATGAATGACTCCATGCTTAAAGCTGGCTGCATATCTAAAGAGGATTTGGAGCTCTACAACATCTATGACGACCCGGAGGAGGTCGTGAAAATGATAAAGCGCACCCTGGTTCTGTGATGAAGATGAATAAAAGCCTCACGTTTTTACTTTTTTCCATTATGCTGGCCTCTCTCCTCTTTCTCTCCGGCTGCGGAGGGAAGACCAGGGGCACCCTACCGGAAGGATACCCTCCGGAGGGGCCAGAGGCCCCTCCGGAGAGGATCACTCCGGTTCCTCTTTCTGGAATCCCTTCCCCCTGGGGCTCCTTGGCCCAGAACTTGGCCCAGAAGGGCCTAGCCAGAGATAGGCTCCAAAGCTTTTTCCGGAGCTCTCAGCTCTCCTTTACGCCCTCTCCCATGGAAACCAAACTAAGGGAGCTCTTTCCCATCTTCTTCCGCTCGGATTTAACCAAGGCCGTCCAGGAGAAGCTCTACCAGCTGGGCTATGACATTGTCATAGACGGCCGCAACGGCTCGGGCACCAGGGGGGTGATTAAAAACTTTCAGAGGGATAGGGGCCTTCCCCAGAGCGGTGCGGTGAACCAGAACCTCTCTCGGGAGCTGGACAAGGCCCTTGCTAGCGGCAAGGTGAGAAATCTAGCGGACTACAAGCCGCCTCCTCCCGCGAGCCCCAACCGCTCCAGCACCCACGGCCAGTTCACTAACGCTAGCGCCATCTCCCAGATAAGAGCCAAATATTTTGAGGACAAGGCCGCTTTTGATAGGGCCCAGAGGGCCTTCCAGGTGCCTGGTCCCCTCATAGCGTCCATAATGTGGATTGAGACTGGCTATGGAAATTATTTCGGGAAGCACAAGGCGGCCGTGAATTTGGCCTCCATGGCCGCTGCCAAGGATTATAAGGTCATTGCCCCCTACGTGTCCGACCTGGACGTGGACTCTGAGGCCCATAGCTATTTAGTCAAGACCGCTAGCGAAAGGGGAGCCTGGGCCCAGGACGAGCTTCAGGCCCTTCTTCTCTACGCCTGGCAAAACGGACTCGATCCCATGGAGTTTCCTGGATCCATCTATGGGGCCATAGGCTACGGCCAGTTCATGCCCTCTAACATAAAAAAATTCGCAGTGGACGGTGACGGGGACGGAAGGATTGACCTTTTCAATAAAAACGACGCTATCTTTAGCATTGCCAACTATCTTAAGATGAACGGCTGGTCCGGGGACATGTCCTCTCTGGAGAAGAGGCGCGCAGCCATCCGGAACTACAACCGCAGCGGGGTTTACGTGAACACCGTCCTATATGTAATGGAGGCTATTTCCCGCTGAGAATAGCCGCTAAGGTTTTATCGAACTGTACGTAAAAAAACGTAAGTATCTCATTTTTTCACATCCCTCCTCCTTTGAAAGGCCCCCTAAAGAGCCTTTTTTGGGCCTTTAGAGATGCTTATTGAGGGGGACAAAAAGGCTGAAAAATTCTGATTTCTTTAGTGTTTTCGGGCACTTGCGGCCAAAGGCCCTTCGCTTTTTTTCCTCTCCTTTGGGGCATTTTTTTGGGGCAACAGGCAAAAAAAAGCCACAAAAAAAAATTTTAACCCCCAAAACCCAGGAAAACGGCTTGTATACGCGGTTTAGGAAAAAAAAATTCAGAGAGTGGAAAAAATACTTGCAATTAGTCCGGAAATGAGTATACTCACCTTATTAGGTAGACGGAAGAGGCTTTGTTTTAGGAATATGAGGAAGTCTCTTCAAAAAAGTCTGGGAATCTCGTTTTAATCGAGAGCGGGCCCGCCTCTGTAACCGGGTACTGAAGCGAAATGGATGGGTGAGGCATCCAAACGTCACTGGCTCTTTTTAAGGGGCTGGGAAGGCAATCGCCGAGGAACGATCCGGGAGCCAGAAACCAGAGTTTACCAGTCATTCTTCCCCGTGGTCGGGAAGTAGGTTCAGGAATGCAGGGCATCCCGAATACCATATATTGTATGTATGGAATTCGGGGTTTTTTTTTAGGGAACTCGTGATGATGAGGTTTCTGAAAATAATCCGCTTCTACATTCAGTTCTATAACTTCCCTCCGAAAACTTCACAAAAGTTGACCGCGGAAATCTCCCATTAGGGATAGGCGGGGATGCTTGAAGGGTGAGTGTCTCAACCGGAGGAAACTTCAAAGTTTCAAGGAGGTGCCCATATTACATTAACCAACGGCATTGATAGTCCGGAAAAGGGAAGCGTCGTCAAATGCGACCACGGTCCCGCCGCTGTAGCCGGGGACGAAAACGGGATGACAGAGTAGATTTGTCCGATGAAAAGGTCAGAGCCACATCGAACAAGTCGAAAATCTAGCAATAGATCTCTGTTAAAGTCACTGTGGAACTTAAAAGCCACGGGAAGGCTCCGTAAGTAGGACGATCCGGGAGTCAGAAAACCTGGCCGGATTAAACTTTGCGTTATATAAGGCACGTGGAAATGCCTTACGTAAAGCCCTGGGTAATAGGGTAACCCCCGGGCCTGCTAAAGAAAAACCGACCATAGAAATGGAGATAGGCCCAAAAACAGCCATTGTGGCTGGTTCTACCTCCCCGGCCGAAACGGCTGAATTTATGGGAAAATGCCAGTTTCTACGAATTGTATGGGCGGTTCTTCTTTTAATAAAAGTGACAACATTCTTCTAATGAAAACGGCTCTCTTCAGGAGGAATGTTGAAACTTACTCTCTTCCAAGGGCCTCGGCCTTTGGAGATAGAAAGAGGCTTCCTGAAGTTGGAGTGAGCAGGGAGCCTTTTTCTTTTTCTGTGACATTTTTTTTCCATCACAACCCCTAAGCTCACTCTAAAGCTCCCCCAATCTAAGAATCCTCCCCTCCAAAAAAATCCCCCATTGCACCCACTCGCCCCTTTTCACATGGACTAAACATGCCCCAAGCCACCCCAAGCCATCCCAAGCATCTCCCCAAGCATCCTCAAATATTCCAGAAATTGAAAATAATTCCCCCCCAAAACAATCCCAAAGCCTAATCTCAGAGGCGGGAGAAAAATGCCTAAAGCGCACAAAAACACAGTTTATGAAAAAAAATGAAATTTACCTACTAGCTTTTGTGGATCTTAAGTGTTTGGGATTACAAAACACGCTGACTAATTTTTTTTGGCTACTGAATAATTTTGTTTTTCTAAAATTTTGCTCAATATATCGTCCCTTTTTTCTATAGAGAAAAAAGCCAAGGAAAAAAGTGCGGAGTGTAAAAATTTTACAATCAGCGCCTTGGGGAAAAAATCTTGCTTCCCTTTGTATTAAACTGGCGGAAAGTGGCCCCAGAGGCCGGCTTTGGCCGGCCTGGGGCCTAGCTTCGCGAAAGAATGCGGTCTAAGTGTAATTGGATTAGTTTTGGACGCTGGGGCGGCAAATTTTAGGGGAAATTTTACAAAAAAATCCCCAAAAGGCGCAAAAAATGCTTGAAATCCCTCAAGAAAAAGTCATATAATTGACTTGTTTGGTGAACCTTTGGGAAAAAGATTTTTCCCAAAGCCACAATGCTAGGGAATCTCGTAAAGAATCGAGAGCGGGCCCGCCACTGTTGCCGGGGACAAGCGCGAGATGGAGATGCCTCCAAAAGCCACTGGCTGGAAAAGCTGGGAAGGCGATCGCCCTTGGAAGATCCGGTAGCCAGAAACCTAAGCTTTGTTCACCACTTACTTTCCTCCCCGAGGAACGGGAGGCAGGATCAGGAGTTGCAGGGCATCCCGAATCCCATTTTGTTGGATTCGGGTTTTTTTGTATCTAGCTTTCGGACTTAGCGTTTAAAAAAACGTCCACTAAATTGCGAATCCCAAAAAAATATAGCTCAAGTGTCTGAAGGTCTTTCTTTCGCTTGCGCATGAGTCACTTTCGAGGGGGCGACTTCTCGGAATGGGGAAAAGGCTTCCTAACAAATTGGAGTGAGGATAGGGGGCCTTTTTCTTTGCCTTTTTACTCCCCGCCTTTAATCTTGAGGCCCCTTTTTACCAAAATAATCTCCCCCCAAAAAACAATTCCCAAAACCAATGATTTAAAGTAATATTTTGGAAGCTGTGGATTTTGTCCATAATCTTTACGCGTAAAATTCATGGGCGCATAGATATTGCCTTACTACTTAGGTAGTTCAAAATTTTTATTTTCAACTACAATATACTATAGCACAATGGCCGCTTATGTCTGATAAAATGAACATAAATCCAGCGATCCTAAGCTGGATTCAAACAAGATGCGCTAAAAGCGACGCGGACTGTCATAGGTATTTTGGTGAAAAGAAATTTAAGGGCTGGAAGAGCGGCGTAGTTCAACCCACATACGCTGAACTACAAAGGATAGGTGAATTTTTTCGTAAACCCATAGCTGTATTTTTTTTCTCAGAGATACCAATATACCAAGACACTAGAAAAACTTTTAAAACTTTACCTGACTCTGCTTCAATTTTTAGAGAAGACTTTATCGCTCTTATTGATTGGGCACGAATCATGCAGCTAAATCTTTACGAGTTGCACGAGGGAATTAATCCCTCTTCCAACTTAATCACCCGGAGTTCTTTTGACTTGTCCCATACAAACAAGCTGGCATCTCAGTTACGCTCTACTTTAGGCCTAAGCCTAGAAGAGCAAAAACAATTTGCGTCCCCTGAGCTGGCCTTTAAGCGTTTTCAAGAGGCCTTTTACCATGCGGGCGTGTTTGTTTTTAAAGGCATCTTTAAAAATAATAATATCGCGGGGGTTTCTCTAACTGATGAAGTATTCCCGGTTATATGCATTAATGATTCACTATCTTATACGCGACAGATTTTCACCCTCATCCACGAGCTTTGCCACCTGCTTCATGGTACAAGCGGAGTGGATTTTCTTTCTTTGCCAAAAGATTTAAGCCTCAAAGAAAACAAAATAGAGGCAAAATGCGCTGCCTTGGCCTGTGCCTTTTTGGCTCCAGAACTAAAATTTTTGGTGGATACTCTTGAAATACCAATTGATTGCGAAAATATAAAAACGATCTCTTAGTTATACTCCGCGAGATGCGAGTATATTTTCACAATACTTTTGAAAAATAAGATAATACCTAAGAGATATCTTTGAGAGCAAGGCCGCGGAGCACAACCAAGGTAATTTTAGAGATCTTAAAAAGAAAAAAGATGCAAGAGGCAAAAATCTAAAATCAGAAAGAGTTGAATATTTGCTAAGGAAAGTGTCCTTAAAAGATGAACGCTACCTAGAAGTCGCCTTTAATTCATACCATGAGAATAATATCACCCTAACAGAGCTTGCGGATTATTTGGACATAAATATCCCCACAATCAAACGCTTGGAGAAAACCCTCTACTAGGGCGACAATTGATGGATAGAAGCTTAGCCTGGTTTTCCCCAAAATAACAAAGACAATTCAAGATACTCTACTCGTACTGTATCAGCTTTTTAGCGGCACTCTCACTCGGAGGCCCATTGGTCTTGCAAACTTAGGAGAAATTTCTCCGCGGATTTAGAGAACACTTGATATTTTTTCCAAACTATATTTATTGATGATTCTAAAGGTGGCGTTAGGGGCTTGAAACACATAGTCTGGCTCCCCGCGGCGCTCACTAGCTTATCGAGGCAAAGGGCGTAGCCCAGGCCTTCCTCAACCATAAG
>JAITJT010000149.1 GCA_031278795.1 Deltaproteobacteria bacterium
CTGAAGCGCTCTATGTCTTGAGTGACAGCCTTGTACTCGTCATCAATGGACTGCCTCTCCAGCTGGGTGAGTTTCTGCAGCCTCAAGTCCAAAATGGCCTGGGCCTGGATGTCCGAGAAAGAAAACTGCGAGATAAGCCCTAGCCTGGCCTCTTTGGGGCCACGGCTGGATCTTATTAGGGCTATTATGGCGTCCAGTTGGCCAAGGGCCATCCTCAAGCCTTCCAGGATATGGGCCCTAGCCTCGGCCTTGGCCAGCTCAAAGCGCGTGCGCCTGGTTACAACTTCACGCCTGTGCTCCAGAAACTGGAAAAGAGCCTCTTTTAGATTGAGAAGCCTTGGAGCCTGGTTGACTATAGCTAGCATATTAACGCCAAAGCTAGTCTCCAGCTGGGTGGAAGCGAATAGATGGTTGAGGATGGTGTCAGTCATGTCCTTGTAGGCGTTCTTGATCTCCAAGACCACTCTCAGGCCGTGCCTATCACTTTCGTCCCTAATCTCATGGATACCTTCCAGGCGCTTTTCTCTCGCCATCTCATCAATTTTTTCCACCAAGTTGGCCTTGTTCACCATATAAGGAAGCTCGGTTATGACAATGGCCGTCCTCTTGTTGTCCTTCAGCACCTCAACCTCGGCCTTGGCCCGCAGCTTGATGATGCCTTTACCGGTGCGGTAGGCCTCCCTTATACCAGCCTTACCTAGTATGAACCCGGCCGTGGGGAAGTCCGGACCAGGTATATGGCGCATAAGCTCATCTATGGTTATGCCCGGATTGTCCACCATAGCCACCAATCCGCTCAAGACCTCATTTAGGTTGTGGGGCGGGATGTTGGTAGCCATTCCCACGGCAATGCCTGATGAGCCGTTGATAAGAAGACCTGGCGCCTTGGTGGGCATGACCACCGGCTCTTCCAGAGACCCGTCATAGTTGGGCGAGAAGTCCACGGTCTTCTTGTCCAGATCCGCCATGAACTCGTGGGCCAGCTTGGTGAGCCGAATCTCCGTGTAACGCATGGCCGCGGGGGAGTCGCCGTCAATGGAGCCAAAGTTACCTTGCCCATCTGCCAGGCGGTAGCGCATGGAAAAATCCTGGGCTAGCCGCACCAAGGTGTCGTAGATAGCCACGTCACCATGGGGGTGATACTTACCTATGACGTCGCCCACCACACGGGCCGACTTCAAGTAAGGCTTGTTCCAGTCATTTCCCAGCTCGTGCATGGCGAAGAGAACCCGCCTGTGGACAGGTTTCAGGCCGTCCCGGGCATCCGGGATGGCCCGCCCTATGATGACGCTCATGGCGTAGTCCAGGTAGGAATTTTTTATCTCTTCTTCAATGCTGACTATTTCAAAACGGTCATAATTCTGTTTGTTATCGTCCATAAACCTTCCAAAAAATAATGAAAAGCGGCCAGATTTGGCCGCGGAGATTAAGAAATAAGAGTTCTTGTGAGTTTTAACATGTCCAGATACTAAATATACCTCTTTTCAGGGCCAAATGCTAGTTTTATTTTTGGGGATCAAGAGGCTCAGCCTTCTTTAGATGCCATAAATATCATGACTCATCAGCCGCATCTATAAAGCTCGTCCATGGTTTGAAGGTAGGCAAAAAAGTCATCAGTTGCTAAGCAAATTTATGCTATAATAATGTTATATTATAGTTATTTTTTATTATTAAATATATTTAAATTTAGTTATATCTAAAAAAATATAATCAGCATAAATATATTAAAAATACGTTTTGCTGAAAAAGGGGACATTTCTACTTTGCTCCAACACATTTCTACTTTGCTCTAACACATTTCTAGTATGCTTCAACAATTTCGACATTTACTTGGCAAAACCCGCATAAAACACACAGGCTAAACTCTCCACCTATAGGAATAAAAGCTTGATAATACTGTAATTTTTTGATAAATTATTCGTCATAACAACCCATCTCCAAGTCCATCTTCCAATGATCGCCAAGTACCAAACTTTATGATCCTTGCCTCTCAAATATCCTGGAAGACCAAAAAGTTCACTTACCTTTTATGCCGAGGTATCAGGCATTAGGAAAATATAGAAGATGGCATATTAGTTGCTTTGAGTTAAACGTGAGATTCTGCCTTGAACTTTTTGCCTATCAAAAAGAGGCTATAAATCATCATGACAAAGCTAAAACATAAAATTGTCCATGTCACACCGCACCTTGGAGGAGGCGTGGGCAGAGTACTCTTGAACTACATAACGGCCGCGCGCCTCAAAGGCCAGAATCACAGTCTCATAAGCCTGGATTACGCCAATGACGCCGCTAAGGGTATAGCCAAAAAAGAGTGCATACCGCTTCTTGAAAAAATGTACTGGAAAGAGAAGGAACATTTTGCCCTTCTGAAGAAGGCAGACATGGTGGTGGTTCACTGGTGGAACCATCCGCTCTTGTATGCCTGGATAGGCGCAGAGAGGCTTCCCAAGGCCAGAGTCCTCGTCTGGAGCCACGTCTCAGGATTTTACTCACCTCAGATCATAACCGATTCCTTAGTGAACTGGCCTGATATCTTCGCAGTAGCGAACCCAATAAGCTTCAACGTTCCTGCCATTACAGCCCTTACGACAAAAAGCAAGGCGGAAAGGCTGAGGTTGATATTCAGCTCTGGCGGGTTATCGCACGTTCAAGACTATTCCGTGAGGGAACATTCCAAGTTCCGCGTTGGATACCTGGGAACCGTGGACTACGCCAAGATGCACCCTGATTTTCTGGATCTCTGCCTCAAGGCCTGCCAAGAGGACACAGTTTTTCCGGTAGCTGGCGGCCCCTCCCACGAGTCCTTGCGCAAAGAGGCCGAGGCTAGAGGCGCCTCCGACAAATTTGAAATCTTGGGCCCCATTGACAATGTAGGGGAATTTCTCGCTACCCTGGACGTCTTTGGCTATCCGCTCATACGCGAGCACTTTGGTACAGGTGAGCAGGTATTGATTGAAGCCATGGCGGTGGGCGTTCCACCGGTGGTGCTAGGCAAGGGTTCCGAGGAGTACGTCGTGGAAGACGAGGTGACGGGTCTTGTGGCAGACGATTTGGAGGACTATTCCAGATGCATAGACCGGCTGAAATATGACACCGAGCTAAGGCGAAGCCTCTCGAAAACGGCCGCGGAAAACGCTAAAAAACGCTTCAGCATCGAAAGCACCATTTCTAGCTTTGACTCAATCTACTCTGAACTAATGGAACTCCCCAAGACAACGAAAAATTTCGCCAAAAACGGAAAAGATTTGAGCCCGGACAGGATATTCCTTCTCTCCCAGGGAACGCTAGCTACTGAAATATATCAGAGCCTGGAAGAGGGAAATCATGGAAACTTCTTATCCAACGCTAATGTGGAAGCGCTTCCGGCCTGCTGCTGGTCCCAAACAAGGGGCAGCGTCTATCACTACTCATTTTTCTTTCCAGAGAACAAGCGTCTTGCCAGGTGGGCGGAGATCATGACGGCGGTGGATCCGCGGGAAAAGAGAATTCGGGACAACTGAGCTCCAGGGATTGGCTACACAGTCTTAGAGACAAGGGTTCGCCTTGGTGATTACCCTGCCCTGGCTTTCGCCTGTATACTACTCATGCCCCAATCTTTGAGGTCCGCTTTCCCTTGAACCTCCAAAATGACCTAAAACTTTATACGACTCCACCTCCTGACGCTTCCCCTTGAACCTGCTAAAAGACCTTAAACTTTATAAGACTGCATCTCCAAGAGAGAGAAATAAAAATAATTAGAGTAATTGCAAAACATGCCATAAAAACAGTTTGCATCACTCCAAAAAAAAGTTTATGATGCCACCATTACTTCGCTTCACTTTATGGCTATTCTCGTCTACAGCCTCCATGAAAACTTAAGATTGAAAAATAGCTTCAAAGAGGACAATGGTGTGTTTTTCTTTTTTTAAAGGCAAGCGGGTGTTTCTGACCGGGCACACTGGCTTCAAGGGTTCCTGGCTGAGCCGGCTTTTGCTGAACGCTGGCTCCAACCTCTCCGGCTACGCCCTGGCTCCGCCTGATGATGCTCCCAGCCTATTCAAGATACTGGGGCTAAACA
>JAITJT010000156.1 GCA_031278795.1 Deltaproteobacteria bacterium
GACCAGTAGTGCTCAGTGCAGGACTTGACGCTTCTCAAATAGAAGCGGGTGTAGGGGTAGAGGCCGGTGCTGGTGAAACGCTCCAGCTCCTTCCTCTTGGTGGTGAGGGACTCCTTGGCTATGTCGATCAAACTATCAAGTCTCGCCATGAACTCTTCTTCACTATTAGCTAAATAGCCAATGCGGGGAAGGTTAATGGTGACAACGCCCACGGAACCCGTTAAGGGATTGGCCCCAAAGAGACCTCCGCCACGCTTCCTCAAGAGCCTGTTGTCCAGGCGCAGCCGGCAGCACATGGAGCGAGCGTCGTCCGGGTTCATGTCCGAGTTCACGAAATTGGAGAAGTAGGGTATGCCGTAATGCCCTGTCATGCGCCAGATAGGCTCAAGATTGGGGTTGTCCCAGTCGAAATCCTTGCCTATGTTATAGGTGGGGATGGGAAAAGTAAAGACCCGGCCCTTGGAGTCCCCCTCCATCATCACCTCGGCGAAGGCGCGGTTGAGGGTGTCCATCTCCTCTTGGTAGTCGCTGTAGACCGTGTCTTGGCTCACGCCGCCTATTATTACCTGGGTGTTGGCGAAGGCAGCTGGAGGGGTTAAGTCCATGGTAATGTTGGTGAAGGGCGTCTGGAAGCCTACCCTAGTGGGGATGTTTATGTTGAACATAAACTCCTGGAAGGCCTGGCGGACGTCACGGTAGCTTAAATTGTCCGCCCTGATGAAGGGCGCCAGAAGGGTGTCGAAGTTGGACACCGCCTGGGCTCCGGCAGCCTCGCCCTGGAGGGTGTAGAAGAAGTTTATGAGCTGCCCCAAGGCCGAGCGCAGGTGCCTGGGAGGGGCTGACTCCACGTTACCGGATATGCCCTTGAAACCCTCCTTGAGGAGGTCGAAGAGATCCCAGCCCACGCAGTACACCGAGAGCAGATTGAGGTCGTGGATGTGGATATCGCCCCTCTGGTGGGCGGCCCTCACCTTCTCAGAGTAGATGTCATAGAGCCAGTACTTGGAAGTGACCGAGGAGGCGATGAAATTGTTGAGCCCCTGGAGGGAGTAACCCATGTTGCTGTTCTCCTTGACCATCCAGTCAAGGTTGTTGAGGTAGGAGTCCATCATGATGTTGGCTCCAGCCTTGGCCAGCTCGCGGTTGTGGGTCCTCTGGGCCCGGTACAGGATGTAGGCCTTGGAGGTCTTGTAATAGCCAGACTCGCCCAGGGTCAGCTCCACCTGGTCCTGGGTGGTCTCCACGTCTAGCACGTCCTCGTTATCCATTTTATCTAGCTTGGAGAGAGTCTTCATGGTGAGGATTCTCGCCTCATCTGACCCAAACTCACCCGTGGCCTCACCGGCCTTGAGTATGGCGGCCGTAATCTTCCTGGGCTCAAAGGGGACAAGTTGCCCGTCCCGCTTCTTGATTTGCTGGTATAGCATAGGTTTTTTTCCTCTTATTGAGCTTGTTTTTTATCAAAAAATAAAAAGGTGTATCTGGTGTAAGATTTTTATTTATAATTTGAAATGTACCTAAATATTGCCTATTCCCTAAAAAATGCCTATTCCTCGCACTTCCACAATCAACGGACAAAAATATTTTTAACCAAATAATTTCTGGAATTTTTGGCAAGGCTAGCCAATAGTTTCATAGAGCTTTTTTGGGCCGAGAAATCCTTCTGCGGCTGTGAGGAGGACAAACTGTCGAGCCTGGGAAGCCGGCCTGGTAGGGGAGCAGCCATTCAATATGTTGTAGCGTCCCTCTCCAAAACTTTGACTAATAAAAGATGAATAAAAATCAATTGAGCATATTTAACTCTAACGCCGGAGGGGTGTCAATAGCCGTAATCCACAAAATACGGAATTTTTCTTGAAAACAACCCTACAATCAGTGCAGTAACAGGATAAAATTTTTTTGGGGCTAAAATTTCAATGACTTTGAGGGCAAAAATCCAGATGTTGTATATATTTCAGCAAATAAAGATTTTTTTCCTATAATTTAAGGCCCATCAAAGAGCTACCCTTCAGAATTTTAGTTGTTAGGCGCCCTCCAAAAGTTATGTGATGGGTGAAATTTTTTAAAAAATTTTTTAATTTCGAATCAAATGATGGGAAGTGCCGCACCAAAGAGTCTCATGGAGAATAAAATGCTTACTCAATTAGCAAAAGTCGTTCTATATGTTGTGGCACCATGCTGCCTTTTTTCCCCAAAATCAGGCCCAAAATTCTCCGTAAAGCTTATGGTTACTGGCTTTTAGGAAAACACAAGACAGGCGTTTCCACTGTAAATCCACAGCATTTTTTATGGCGCCAAAGACAGCTGAAAAAGTGACAGTGTTGTATTTATTGGTTTTTTCCCTCTCCACCATAATTTGAATTTGCCCTTAAAGGCCAAATTTTATGAGTTTGGCCCCCTCTTGCGCACTACACTAAATATGTTGGGGAGGGATTTAGGGATGGAAAAGACGGGGAAGATGGAAGGACGCCTTGGGGGAAGGAATGGAAGAAGGGCTAAGTTCTAAGAATGCTTTTTCTCTAAAACTTTTTCCAAAGAGTTATCTAGATCTTTCATATATGAAAAGCTCTGTAAGGATAAAATAAATTAAGCATTTAGAAGATCCTGTTTTTTTGACCTTTCAAAGATGAAAAAAATAAAAAGAATTTAAGAACCTAAGCCTTTGGAAAATGATGTGCTGGAGGGGCTTTCAAAGAGTTCATGAAAAAAAAGACAAAGGTGAAAAATAAATACTTAGATGCGAACTATAATATATGGAATAACACGTAGTATAGCTCTATATTAAGCAATATTAAAGCGCGCCACAGTAGACAGAGCTCTTTTTCTGCACGAATATTTCAAAGGTGAAATTTAAAATCATCATTAAGCGGGGCCTATACTTTAAATGGTGAGATGCCTGAGGCTTCTTTGAGGGAGCTAAGGATTTTACATTTTTTGCCCATATAGGGGGGAAAAAACATCATAAAAAAAACATAAATGTGTTTTTTTAGTGATGGCTAGAGCGCTGCCTTTATGAATGCTTCCAGCTTTACTCCCAGTGACGGCCCATGGGATTGTTTAAGGGGCATATCAAGCCAAAAGCTCAAGATGCTATGTTCCCAGCTCCACCACGGGACAAAGAGCGTAGAGCCTCTTATGGAGGCGCACTGGCGCCTCCTTAAAAGTAAGCTAAAGCTGAGCTCTAATCCCAAGGGGCAAATATGGCTAGTCAATTGGCTTGGAAAAGAGAAAACTCCCCCCAGGAGACCCAGAGGGAGTTTTCTTAGGAGGTAGAAAAAATTTAGCGTTCCGTCTCTTAATCTAAGCATTCCCAGTGCCGCCCGCACGGCCATGGGAGGCCTTTGAATAAAAAACGGAGCCTCAAGTTCCGGATTACAGCCCCATAATGCTGGAGCGCCGGAAAGAGAGGAACT
>JAITJT010000216.1 GCA_031278795.1 Deltaproteobacteria bacterium
TGCCCATGCCGCCCAAGAGCCGGGCCGACTCCAACCCCTGGCCCCAGTGGCCAAAGGTCTTCCGTACATCCTCCAGCTTAGAGGAGGGAGGCCACAGAAAATGGAACATAGATTCCCTGGAGTTCCTACCGGACTCTAGCTCCCACGCCATGGTGGGCGGCTTGCGCTACCGTGAGGTGGAGTGGAGAAACGAGGGAACTGGCTTTAAAACCTTCCCGGTGAAGGGAACGGAGCAGGTGGAAAGCGCGGATCTTATACTCCTCGCCATGGGCTTCACTGGCCCGGTTCCTGGTAATCTCGCGAGTCCCGAGAGTCTCTCCAAGCTAAGGGGCCAGGGAGGACTCTTAGAGGAGGGCATCTACGTGGCCGGAGACGCTGCCCTGGGGCCCTCTCTGGTGGTAAAAGCCATGGCCGACGGGCTTAGTGTGGCCAAGAGGCTACTTAATGACCTAAACCTCACCCACCCCTTAAAGCTACAGGGGAGTCCCTATAGCCCCTACGAGCGGGCCCTGTGACAAGTAAGGCTAGCTTGTCAAGTCCAGGAATACTCCTTCTAGGAGGGGACGGACAGCTGGGAAGGGAGCTGGGAGGCTCCCTTCCCAGCTTAGGTAATCTTGTGGTCCTTACCAGAAATGACGTGGATCTGGAGTCCCCTAACCTGGAATCTCAACTGGAGGAAAGACTTCCCCCAAGTCTTAAAATTATAGTAAACGCCGCCGCCTACACCAAGGTGGACTTAGCCCAAACCCAAAAAACCCAAAGCCACCTGGTAAACGCCCTAGCCCCGCAAATACTCGCGTCCCTCGCCAAAAAATATAACGCCAAGCTCATCCACTTCTCCACGGACTACGTCTATGACGGTAAAAAGGATAGCCCCTACACAGAGTCCGACCCACCCTCCCCCCTCAATGTTTACGGGGAGTCCAAACTAAAGGGGGACGAGCTCATAAGGGAGACTTGTCCCGACCACGTGATCCTCCGCACCTCCTGGGTCTACGGACTCTTGGGTAAAAACTTTCCCCACACCATTTTGGCCCTCGGGCGCGACCGTGAGTCCTTGGAGATGGACGACACCCAGAGGGGCGCCCCCACCAGCGTGGAGCTACTTAGCGCCGTCACCTGCTTCATAGTCTCCGGGAGCCTCTACTTCGCTAAGAACTACCAGGGGCTCTTTCATCTAACATCATCTGGTGAATGCGGCTGGCTGGAGTTTTCCCGCTTCCTGGTGGGAAGGGCCATTGAGCTGGGGATGGATCTAAAGCTGAAACCCCAAAACATAGTCCCCAGGAAAGGGCCCGATAGCTCCAGACCCGCCAGGAGGCCCCTCAACTCCCGCCTCTCTTTGTCCAAGTTCACACAATGCTTTGGGCTAATACCTCCACACTGGACTTACCACGCCGGGAGGTTCGTAAAAGACTACGTAGCCCTGGCCATGAAACAGTGCTGAAGAAGGATGAGGCACGGGTGTGCAAAGCTGAGGAAGAGGCGCTAGACTGATTTTTTCCCATGAACATGGAAGGTAATTTTAGATTTTTTTTAGTCAAAATAAAGATCAAACCGTCTTGTCACCCATGATCCAATTACGCCTCGGGGTATCCTTGCCTATTCGAGCAGTAGCTAATACCTCGCGAACTTGGATAGTTTACGTAAAGGTAGTGGTGCATAAACGGAAAAACGCGCTTATGAAAAGTAACTGAAAAGAAAAGAGCTAATGAAAAGAAAGAGCTAATGAAAAGAAAGACGCTTGACACGATAAATTCTATATAGGAAAAAGACCTTTGACAAAGAAAAAAGTTTGACAAAGAAAAGCTTGAAAAAAAATTGGTGAGAAATATTTCTTTGCAGCTCTGTTAGCCGTGGGTTAGAGGATAGAAAGCCTTGGAGGAAGAGGTTTTGAAAGATAGGACGCGGCGTAAGGACTTTTGGGAAAGATTTGGGGGAAGGGTACTCGCGTAAGGCTTTATGTAAGAATTTTGGAGGGAAGACTTTGGTTTAAGGGTTTTAGAGGAAAGAATTTGGTGTAAGAGATTTTTTTTGTTTGAAGGAGAGCCAGCTTAAAAAAATTCAGCGGGTTAATTTTGAGGGATAATTATTTTTTTATTCTTTCCCAACACGTCCGTAGGCGCGATTGTCGCGAGAGTGAAATCTTGCAAGTTTTTTTTAACGCACAAATATTGAAAATATACTTTGAGTATATTACTGTCATAATGGAACTGAAAGACTTAGACTGAAGCGGGAATTTTTTGTGATCTTCTATCTCTGACTCAAGACTTATATCCCATCAAAATCCGGTTTCCCAGGGGCAAGGAGGCTTCAATCTCCTCTAACCTCACGGCTCCGGCACTTGACATCATTTTGGTAATTTCAGAGAAGGTGTAAGCTGTACCGCCTCGGGTCTGGACCAGCATGTTTAGGGAAAAGAGGGCGGGCCCAACAGGGCCGGTTCTGTCGTCGTCGAGGACGAACTCCTGGATGATCAACCTTCCTCCATTATCATTAAGGGACTCGAAGGCATTTTTAATAAGCTTTCCGGCGCGCTCCGGGGTCTCACCGTGAAGAACCTGGCTCATCCACACCACGTCAAAGCCGACCGGAAGCGAGGAAGACAGAAAATCCCCTCCCACAAAGTTCACCCGGTCTTTCACGCCCAGCTTGTTCAGCATGGCCAGAGCCACCTTCTCGCTCCCTGGGTTGTCAAAGACCACCGCCGTGAGCTGCGGGTTCACCGCGCAGAAAAACCCGGCGTAGGTTCCCGGGCCACCGCCTAGATCCAGAAGGTTCTTGGCATTCGAGAGATCTATGCTGTTGACAACGCGCTCCACCTGGCGCATGGCCACATTGTGCATGCCCAATATGAAGTTGGAGTGTCTCTCGGCATCCTTCGCCTCTTCCTCCTCCTTGGATAAGGGGGGAAGGAACCTGGCCCCGGTGCCCCGCTCCACACACCTGGGAAGCTGCAACCACGCTGGGCTTATCTGGTTCATATGAGCTAGTACATGACCAAAATAGAGTGGGCTGTCCGCGACTAAGTAGTTTTTAGAAAACTCCGTAAGCTCGAGCTTGTCGCCATGGCGGACAATGAGTTTAAGACTCGCGAGCGCCGTCACCAGCATGTCCACTCCGCGCCTGTCAGCCTGGATCTCCTCCGCAAGAGCGTCCACCGTGGCATCATCAAAAAGCCTAAAAATTGCCGAGAACACATCAAGACAGACCGCCGCCTGGATGGTCCAGGCCTCCCAGGCTTTATAATTTGTGCTTATCAGGGCCTCTGGGGTCCACTCCTTGTCCATCTCACTTACCTCTCTTTTTAAGCTTAAGTCTTTAGGGTGAAATCGCCGCTAAGCTTCCACTTCCCCGCGCCTTACGAGGCGGCCTCCTTTAGAGGGGCAGTTTGGGCAGGGCTACGGGTTAAAGTGGAGAAAAACTTGATCCGTGTCTATTTTACCAGGAACGGACAAATTACGACATGGAGGCACTAGAGATTTCAGCCTTCTCGTCACTTTTAAGTCAGACACCCCGCATATTGTGGTTGACCCATCTCCAGCAAACAGGATCTTTCCAGGTGAGTAGCTCCCTGGGGCCTGGCCGTGAACAAGGCTCTAGCATCACCTTTATTGCCAGATAATTGGCAAGTAAGCTTGGAGATTTGGATCTTGGATATTCATGACTCTCACTGCAGCGTAAAAAGTGTCAGCCAAAAGCGCCTCTACCTAAGCTTTAGCTTTTCGAAAGCAGCTAGCCGGAGCTGCGGAGTGGCTATCATTTATCCCAGATTTTCGCTTAAGTGTGAAGTTGCAGTTACTAATCTTTTCCAGAGCCATCATTTGCCCTGATCGGGTCTGGATTGTCAAAATTACCGACAAACTTTCTCCAGTGACGTCCTTCATTCATAGAAAAACTGCATTTTTTTTCTCACCCAGTAGAGTTATGGCTTTCACTTAATTTTTTTTTGGTAGGTGTAGACTTAAGATCTTCTTGTGTAAGCCCCAGAACTTGGAGGCACTCTGGGTCAGTCAAGGACTTGCCGGCTCTTAAAAGTTTTTTAAGCTTTGAGGTTAATTCGTTCATATACTTTTTCTCGCCTATCTCTCTGCCTTCCTCTATGCCTATCTCTATACCATAATCAACAAAGGCATCTAATATTGAAGTATATTCTTTCACTTGGCATGCCTCCTTACACTCTTGATCTGTTAACATTTTAGAGTAGGTTGAAAAATAAGAATTCTTTGTACCAATTGCACTGCTCTGTAACTTCAGGCTGGAGATGGAATAGTTGGCAAAATCCTGAATAAGTTCAATAGATTTTTTAGAAAATCTCGGTTGAACAGCCCCTCCTTGCCACACATTGACAAGAATAGTAAATGCGATATTTCCGGTTTTCAAGAGTTTTGCGGATCTGAATTTTGCTTCGATTTTGGAGAACTTCTCCTTCATAAACAACTTTTTATGTACATAACAGTTTCTTATGGAGACAATCCAGGCTATACAGGTGCCAACAAATATTTTTTTAGAACCCAAAGCCGGCTAAGATATGGAGCATTATATCACAAAAAACTTTCTCATTAAAACGTAGTCAAATTTCACACTCATTTTGCACAGAACCGGGTAAAGATACTTAAGAAGTCCTGAAAATGTGGATGATAGAGCCAAATAAGCCGTTAAACTTTAGCAAAGAGGAAGAGAGCGAGACTTTAAGCGTCAAATAGGAACTTACATCGATTTCTCAGTGAAATATCCGACGTCCTGTAACAAGCAAAACAGCTGGCAAAGTATTTTTGCCCAGCAATATGGCTGAGGAAGGAAGTCATAGAAAAGGAGAAACTTTTAGGCTGG
>JAITJT010000221.1 GCA_031278795.1 Deltaproteobacteria bacterium
GATTTCAGGAGAATCCTGGGGAGAGTCGTGGAGACGGGCGCTAAAACCATACTGGTTAGGGACAACTTTGGCCAGGACACCGCGATCCTTTGGGATATTGATGGGTATCTAGATGTTGGCTTCAACCACCTAAAAGGCTACTGGAACCTCTGGGGAAGAGGGGAGGTGGAGTTTTATTTAAAAGAGCTGGGATACAAGGTCACCTGGATAGAAGACAGACGCACCAAGGGCCAGGTGGAGCTCGTGGTGGGGAAACCTTACACCTGGGGATTCATGCTTGCCGAGAAGCTATAGTACTCAAAGGACATATTGTTTTTAATGCACCGCTTCGGCCTAGAAAAAAATATTAGCGTGAAAATATCCAGTGCTGATTGTGTCTTTTCTATATCATTAATGTATTGTATTCTCTAGAGCCAACGCAGTAAGTGTTTTTATGAGCAGAATTTATATTTGCGTGTGAATAAAGAGCTAAAATTAAAATTTCTAGTATCTAAAAATTTTTTTGGTTTTCTTGGGTTTAGCGTTTTTACTTATCACTTTTTGTGACTTATTATGATTCACATATTGTGATTTGGCTGCACGTATTGTGACGTATTATGATTCACATATTGTGATTTGACTTCACGTTCTGCGATTTATTCTGTTTCACACTTTGTGATTTAGCTGCACGTATTGTGACGTATTATGGTTCTCATTTTGTGATCTGACTTCACGTTCTGCGATTTATTATGTATCACTCTTTGTGATTTGGCTGCACGTATTGTGACGTATTATAGTTCTCATTTTGTGTTCTGAGTTCACGTTTTGCGATTTATTATGTTTCGCATTTTGTGATTTGACCTCACGTTCCGCGATTTATTCTGCTTCACTCTTTGTGATTTGGCTGCACGTATTGTGACGTATTATGTTTCGCATTTTGTGATTTAACTGCACGTTCTGTGATTTATTATGTTTCACATTTTGTGATTTGCCTACACGTATTGTGACGTATTATAATTCTCATTTAGTGATTTGACTTCACGTATTGTGATTCGCGAAAACAATAATGTGATGGTGACTTATGGTTGGAGTGCCACAATAAGCTAGAAATAATAGCACAACAAAATATATAACCCTTGAGCCTAAGTGTCACCGTTTTCCCTCCAGATAAGCTCTTTATGGTTCCAAAGCTTTGGTTTAATGTCCCTTGTGATAAAAGGCTTCAAAAACACTAAGAGGCAGGAATATACATCGTCAAAACGTGGTTTATCCACAACGCCTCTTAGTTTGTTGTACGCGCGTTTCACCTCTTTGTGGTGGTTGAGGAAGGAGTCGAAAAATCCAAGAGTCTGTTTGGGTTTTTTAGCAAATGATTCGAAAATATTTTTTGTGTCAACCGTCAAACACCTGGACAGAGCGTATAAATCCGCCATGTCCTTGGCCCGTCTAAGCAGGCGGTCGCATGAGATGACCGATATCTTGTCGCAAAGAACCTCATCCGGAAGCACCCCGGGAAAGCTCGCCTCGCCATGCTGATAGGTCTTGGAGCCCAATACTGGATAGATGTCCACGTCTAGCCTGAAGATCTGATGCTTATCCTCGCGGTTCACGACGTGGAAGATGGCGATAAGTTCAGGGGTGTACTTGCGAACCACCTCCACGGCGAGCTCGTCCCGGTATTCCTCTAGAGATCTCTTTATGATCCCCAAAAGCCTCTCCATGGAAGGAGGCTCTCCAACCCAGTTGACATCTATGTCCAAGGTCGAGCGATCATGGGCCAGGTAGCCGTTCTCCTTTAAGATGAGCTTTGTAATCATGGCGCCCTTGAAGACCAGGGGCGCGGACATCTTGGCGAGCCTCCCCATCACCTGGTACATGAAGTCCTCAAGGGTTCTTTCATGGAATATCTCTTTGTCCATTGTCGTCCTTTCGTATCTTTACGCTGTGATATTCCATAGCCAAATATTTTATGGAATCAAATATTTGTGGCCTTTTCTCCAAAGTGGACTTAAAATTCCTCATTTTACGAAAAAGCGCGCAAGCTTACATTTCAATTGTGATTTAATCCGTCTATTCAATCTTGGACTTTTTTGCGGATACGACTAAAAAAGCCCACCAGAGCCCAAAGATAGCCCTAAAATATATATTTCAGAGCGAAAAGGCAATTTAAAATCACAGAGATCTGCCCGCAAGTCCTTCTTTTAGCTATAAGCCTTCTTATAAGCACTTTGAGATTTTTTCTTAGCTTTGCCTTTTCTCTTAAGCTTTTCTCTACTCTCAAGAAGTTAGCGCCCTCTTGGATAGCCGCGGCTTTTGGCTTAGCCGGGGCGCTAATTAGCCTCAGAGGCTAAAAAGTACTCCACCATCTTTCCATATTGAGGGTTTTGAGCGCGTCAAAGGTTTTCAAGGGCTTTTAAGGGAAAATCCACAACATATTTGGTAAAAATATTTTTTGATATATACATATTGTAGGTTTTTCTAAAGTCTTGAGCTTTAGGTGAATTTTTTGACGAAATCTCCCCCCAATCTTTCCCTCTTGATTCCGGCTTGTGGGTTTAGGCCCAAATCCCTATGCCCAAATAAGTGATCTTTTAGCTATTACTAAGACCTTCAATAAAAAGTGAAACATTTACCACTCTCTTTAGTTTTTGTTATGAGCTAGCGGTTTTTTTGGGCGTTTTTGGATTTTAAGTTGCCTTATTAAGGCAAATAGAGTAAAGTTATGCGGGAGTTTACTTTAAATTTTTTTCCCCGTACGTCATTATGTCAAAGGACGCTGTATAATGAGAGCCCGCCTTTTTTTGTTTCTCGCCTTAAGTCTATCCATAACGCTCTTTTCCGCTTGCAACTACGGCCCATTCGACTCGGGTAGGATGGATGCCTTGAGAGCTCGCACCGCTTACGTGGATCTGGCCAAGAAGCTCACCACCCATGACGAGCTTTTCTTCTTCGAGGAGCTCAGGGCCTCCCTCATCATGGACGTCCTCAACATGACCCCGGATCTCCTAACGGCGGCCAGGCTGCGCTGGACGGACGACCAAGCCTTTTCCCAGGCCCTCTCCCAGTGGCTCCCCCAGGGACAGGGGAGGGTGGTCTTCGTGGGAATCTACGCCAGGGACTTCAAGGTGAGTGAGTTTCTGGAGACCAAGAGCTATCGGGTGAGGCTAAAATCCGGCGGGGTACTTATCGATCCGGATCACTTCCAGGAGGTAAAGGAGCCGCTTCTCAGTAACTACCTTCCGGTCTTCAACCAGTGGGAGAAGGTTTTCGCGGTGCACTTTCCGGTTCCACCTTCTAGGGACTCGAGCCTGGTGGTGGACTTCCCCTCCGGTACCCGGGAGCTTCTCTTAAAAGACGATACGCTTCGAAACTAAAAAGACTCCCCATATTTTAGAGGCCTTTTCCATGGACGTACGAGTTTAATCTTTGAAAAATTTTCCCCCATTGGCCTTTTCCACCCAAAAGCAAAACCCATAAATCACTGTGAAAACTTTTTTCCATCTTCGCTTTCTTTCAGCCTTATTCTTTATCCTGGCCTTAGTCGTCTCCTCCGAGTGCCTGGCCCAGGAGGAGTACCTCCCGGATGCCCTTCTCTATCCCGGAAACGAGGCCGGAGTCATCCTGGTGGTGGACAAGACCCGCCAGGAGATGCGCATCTACCGCCACGACGGTAAGGGAAACGTATTTTTGGAGAAGATCATCCCCTGCTCCACGGGCATGATCCAGGGCGACAAGCTGGCCAGGGGCGACAAGAAGACCCCGGACGGCTATTACATCTTCAACCAGAAGCTCCTCCCCAGGGAGCTTCCCGAGATCTACGGGATACTGGCCTACCCCATGGACTACCCCAACTTCTGGGACAAGAGGCAGGGTAGGGGCGGTGACGGCATCTGGACCCACGGCATAAACAAACCCCTGGTGGATTTTGATTCCTACGGCTGCGTGGAGCTCTTCAACCACGACATAGCCGCCTTGGAGCAGTACATAAGCCTCTATGAGACCCCCATAGTAATCTATGAAAACCTGAACGTGCTTCCCATAAGTGATCTTAAACGCGAGGGTGCCAGGGTGCTCTCATTCGTGGAGAGCTGGAGACGGGCCTGGTCCCAAAAGGACATGGAGACCTACAGGGGACTCTACTCACCCAAAGAGTTCGTGAACACCGACAACCTCACCTTTGAGGGCTGGATGAGACACAAGGCCAACATAGCAAATCTCTATAAAAAGATAGAGATTAACGTGGATAATTTAAGAGTTTTCCGGCACCGGGACGTGATAGTGGTCTCCTTTGACCAGCGCTACCAAGGTGACAGGCGCTACAGCTCCACAGGCGGGAAAAGGCTCTACCTCAGGGAAAATGGTGACAGCTTCCAGATAGTGGGTGAAGAGTTCGTGGGAGGTCCCCAAAACTACCCGGACAAGTGGCTAAGCGCCGAGGAGAGGCAGATGGCCATCAGCACCCCTCCACTCTCAGTTGCGGCCCAGGCAGTCCCGGTGGCCGCGGCCTCGGCGGGTGCCATATTACCAGGCGGCTCGGTCTTGACAGCTCTCAACACCCAGACCCAGACGGACCAATCCGAGATCCTCTCCGAGGAGACCCGTATAAATATAGCCGCCCGGGCCAGAAACCCCCAAAACAAAGCCACCACCCCCCAGGTCTCAGACGACTCCCCGGGCCTTGAGGATGTAAAAGACGAGGTCACTACCCCAACCTTGACAGCTGAATCCGGGATAACACCCACATTCTCATCTTCCACCCGTGAGCAAGTTATAGAGCCAAAAGACCTAAAGGCTGCTCCAGTTGCGGCCCCTGTCCCCGCAAGCGAGCTAGCAAGCTCCCAGCCCAGGCTCCAGGTGAAGATAAACACCGGCCCCAAGGAGCTTGAGCCCAGCCCGGGCCTGGCCGTGGTTAACGTCGCCTCCCGCGACAGTAGTTTAGGTGTGGGCGCAAGCGCCCAAGGCACCTCGCCCACCCCGAGAGCGCCAACAACGCCTCCCACCCCAACGGTAATAGCCACCCAAGTGGCCCAAGGGGCGCCCAGTCAACAGCCGGCCCAGACCTCAGAAGAGGAAGCGCAAGCGGCCTCCCAGGCCGCGGGCGCTCCAGAGGAGGCTGTGGTGGAGGTGGCCTCCCTTAACCCCAAGGCTAATACCCCAGAACCAAACAAAGATGATTCTGAGAGTGAGATACTTAAGCTCCTTAATAATTGGGAGAAGAGCTGGGAGAATAAGGACTTGGAGAGCTACTTCGCGCTCTACGCCGATGACTTCCGCTTTAGGGAAAAAGGCATGGATCTAGCGGCTTATAAGGAATATAGAAGCGCGAACATTAAGAAGGCGGGAAAGATTTCCGTGAGCGCGGAGAAAGCTCAAGTCACGATGGAAGGAGACAAGGCCACACTTACATTTACCCAGAGATACAAAGCGGACAACTATCAGGACCGGGGCCAGAAGACCTTGAGCCTCAAGCTGGAAGGTGGAGCCTGGAAGATAACCGGCGAGACCTTCAAGAAAGGATCTTAGGGCCTTTCGCTTCTTAAGGAGCTAAATTTAATTGCCATCCTCAAATCCCAAGGGAGCTTATGTGCAGGACATACCCAAAAGCCTGAAAAACTTGAATAAAAGGGAGAACGGCAACCGCCTCCACGTCATAATCATGACGGATCGCGGTAAAACCGGCCGCTTCACCTTTTCCACAAGCTTTTTCTGGGTAATGGGCCTACTTCTCCTATTTATACTCGCGGCTCTCTTCTTTTTGGCCTACAGGCTCTCGGCGCTCATGGTCTTGCACCAGTCGGACAAATTGAAGCTGGAGGCCATGGGTACCTATTACGAGACCAGGGAGTTCAACCGCAGTTTCTCCCAGTCCCCCCAGGACGCCGGACTAATCCTGGAGAGGCTGGACCAGGCGGCCCTTATGGCCGAAACCATTGACAACCAGCCCATACTCCCCTGGGGAGTGGACACGGACCAAGGAAGCGCGAAAGAGCAAACCGCCAGCGGCCAAGTGCCAGCTCTTAAAGATCAGGCTAACACCTCCACTAGCGCAACTGACAAGAACGCCCAGGCACCTGGGCAAGGGGCGCCGGGCGCCTCTAGCCAAGATGAAGAGACAGCGCCAGGTGAGGCCGCGGCAAATGAGGCCGACCCTGCGTTAGCCCCATAGGACCCAACGGCTGCTCTAGGAAACGCTCAAGGAAACGCTCAGGGGAGTGCTCAAGGGAGCGCTCAGGGGAGCGTGCCCGGGAGCGAGGATGCTGAGTCCTTAACTGAGGACCCAGCTCTTAGCCCGGAGGCGGAGGCCTGGGGTGCCTTCCAGAACCGCCTCCCTAAGGTTCCGGAGGAGGATGTCCTGGACGTGGACGACTTTAGGGTAACCCCGGGGGGAAGCTACTCCTACTACCTCAAACGCATAGCCACGGAAGGCACTAGGCTAAGGGGCCGGGCCATAACCATATTCGCCATCGCCGACAAGGAAGGAACCGTGACCTTGGTCTCAGACCCCAAGATAGACCTGGGAGTGCCCTCCCAGGGCTATGACCTGGGCGGGAAATACAATATCGTCAGCTCCAAGGTCTATAGGGGTAACGTGAAGGTGCCCCAGGGAGGAAAAATCCTCTCGGCGCAGGTCTTGGCCTGGGACGAGGCCAACAAGGAGCTTGTCTTCCAGAAAAAGATAGTAATTGGGGGGCCGCGCGGTGAATGAGCCCAAAGTTTCCACCCGCGCCTATCTGGGCTTCTTAGCTAGCCTCATCCCCCTTCTGATAATCACAATCCTATCTACCGGAATGGAGGCGGCCATCGCGGGCAGCCGTACGCCCGGGGGAAGGGAGCACATAGTCTACTACGAGGGCACGGTGGGGGAGCTGGAGGTCTACAAGATCTACGGCCGGGAGGAAGGCCCCACCATGATGATCCTAGGAGGCATCCAGGGTGACGAGCCCGGGGGCTTCTTATCCGCCGACCTTTACGTGGACACCGCGCTTAAGCGCGGAAACCTGATAATAGTTCCCAGAGCCAACTTTAAATCCATCATAAACTCCGATAGGGGTACTGACGGAGACATGAACCGTAAGTTTGGGGAGAGCCTAAGCGTTACTGACCCGGACTCGGGAAGAGTGCAAGTCATCAAGAACCTCATGGGCGAATCGGATATATTTTTAAACCTCCATGACGGCTCTGGCTTCTTTAGGGCCAACTGGGAATCCAGCATGGCCAATCCGGATCGCTACGGCCAGTGCCTCATAGCTGACGCCGAGGTCTACACCAACTCCAAGGGAGAGATTCTAAGGCTTGGGCAAATAGCCAGAAAGGCCGTGGAGATAATAAACAAAGACATATCAGAGGATAGCTTCAAGTTTTCTTTCGCCAACCACGACACACTCTCACCCAAGACCAGGCACGCGGAGCAGAGGCACTCGGCCACCTACTACGCCCTCACCAAGCTGGGGATTCCTGCTTACGGCATTGAAACCTCCAAGCAGCTTCCGTCTTTAGAGATGAAGGTGCACCAGCACAACCTGGCGGTGAACGCCTTCATGGAGCTCTACGGCATAAAGCTGGAGCAGCCCCGCATCAATCTAGATCCTCCGGAGCTGCACTTCCTGGTGATAGCCGTAAACGGCAATACGAAGATGGCCGTGGCCGACACCCAGAGGCTCTTGGTCAAAAGTGGCGACACCTTGGAGATCCTCTACGTGGGCTCCAACTACCAAAGGGGCATCTCGGTGGACATCTTGGGTTTCGGCACCTTAAACGACCTGCGCATCCCCTTAAAGATTACCCGCCCCACCACCATCATCGCCAGAAAGGATAGTTTTCATTTTGGAAAGATAGAGGTGGCCTTCCACCCGGAGGGAGAGAGTCCGGATATACCCTTGGTGGCCGATCTTAAAGGAGATCTGCCGGTGGGGGGCGCGGCGGGCTTTCTACCCGGAACTGAACTAGATCCAGCCGACATCCCCGTGGTGGCTGAGGCCGGAAGAAGTCCCCAGATTAGCGGAACCATAAGGTCGCCTCTGGAGGATGTAACAGATCAAAGCCCAGCCCCTGGGGCGCCCCAGGCGCCCCAGGGTTCTGATCTTGCTTCCAAACGAGGCTTTTCCTTACTTATTGATGGGACCCCTCTTACCTTAAATGAGGGCGAGACCCAGTTAATAAGGAGCGGCTCCAAGATAAGCTTGGTGGATTTCGTTAACCCCGGAAACATCCCTCCAGGAACGGTTCTTAACCTCAAGGGTTTTATAGGCCGCCGTGGAGACACCACTGGTAACGACAAGGGCACCACCTGCGACACCTCCAAGGATTTAATACCCCGTTTCGCCATAACCCAGAAGGGAAAAACCCTCTACCAGCTGGGGGCGGAATCGGGTCCGGAGATTCTCTTCAAGGCCTATCTGGAGGTGCGGACTCCAGTACTAGAGTCAGTTACCTTCGTTTTAGGGGGAGAGGAGAAGGTACTTAAACTTGCCGGACGCTGGCGGGTTAAACCCGGAACCCATGTGGTCATCAAGGACATCGCCCTTGTGGGCGGCCTTCCCCTTAGCTCCCTAAGGCTCACCCTGGGCGGAAGGACGGTGGATCCGGAGCTTCCCACGGTCATCACCATGCCCGAGATAGCGGTCTCCCTAGCCGTTTTCGTGGAGGGTCAGCTAGCCGGAAAGGTCGTGCTCCATCCTTAAGAGGCCAAAGGCGCGGGTCACCACCATGGGCTGCAAGGTGAACCAATACGAGTCGGCCCAGCTCTCTCAAAAACTAGTGAGTCTTGGTTATGAGCTAGTGGAGGAGGGAGATTCCCAAGTCTCTGTCCTTAACGCCTGCGTGGTAACTGCCCGGGCTGAAAAGGAGGCCCTGCAGATCCTAAGGCGCCTAAGGCGGGAAAGCCCTGAGGCTAAGATTATAGTCATGGGCTGCCTCTATAAGCTAAGAGGAAAGGAACTCTTGGAGGAAAAGCTAATTGACGCGGCCCTGGCCACCTCTGAGGATCTTTGTAAGTTCCTAGGAGATAAGGTCCCCGAAAAAGACCCACTCGAGGGTGCCCTACCCCATAAGGGTGTACTTACTAAAGAGGACAATAAGGGGCAATTATTCCCACCCCAGAGGCAGAGCCGGGCTTTTTTCAAGATACAGGACGGCTGCGACCAAGGATGTCACTTCTGTATCATACCCAGCCTAAGGGGGAGATCCCGATCGCTTCCCCTCCCAGACGTCATCCGCGGTATTGTTTATTATTTTCAAGAGGGCTTCTCCGAGATAGTCTTAACAGGCATACACCTGGGCGCCTGGGGCCGCGAGGAGGGTGAAAATATAAATAGCCTCCTGGAACATATCTCCCAAAGGCTTAAACCAGACCCAAAACAATTTAGGCTCCGCCTAAGTTCCATTGAGCCCACGGAGGCCGCTCAGCTAATAGATGCCTTCGCAAGCTATCCCTGGCTCGCCAAGCACCTCCACATTCCCCTCCAGAGCGGCTCTGATTACGTTCTTTCCACCATGAACCGCCCTTACCTAAGCTTATTTTATCGTGACCTTGTTGAAAAGTTTAAAAATCTCCATCCCCAAATGTGCCTTGGCACTGACATAATCGTGGGCTACCCCACGGAGGATGACTCCCGCTTCCAGGAGACCTTGAATTTCCTTGAGGGTCTTCCCCTTAGCTATCACCATATCTTTCCTTACTCAGAAAGAAGCGGAACCATAGCCGCCACCCTCGAACCCAAACTATCATCCAAGGTCATAAAGATGCGCGCTAAAGAGCTAAAGGCGCTAAACATCAGAAAGCGCATGGAGTATAGAGACACACTGGTGGGAAGACGTGAGCTGGTACTGGTGGAAAATAGCCTCCACGCTAAAAGCGCCAGGCAGAAAGGCTTAAGTGGAGGCTATCAGACCATTTTGCTTCCAGATAATCAAATATATAATCCGCGTAAATTATATGATCTAGAACTCATAGACACTAACAATCCTTACGGATTACTGGAGGGAAGAGATGGAGGATGACCGGGCCCCCATACACAGTGACTCCCTCAAGGTTTCCAGGCTCTATAAAGGAAAACTGAGCCCGGAGGAGGCTCTAACCGCTATTATGGGCCCGCGCTTTGAGAGCTACCGGGCCCGCTGGAACCGTGCCCGGAGTTTTAAGGAGCTTCCTAGCTTTCCCATACACGTGGACTATGAGGTCATGAGTAAGTGCAACTACTCCTGCCCCATGTGTCCCATGAGCGTAAGAGACCTTACGTACTCTGGAGACGAGAAGCTTGAAGAAAACAGAGGAAAAGGCGAAAAACGCTTAAGTAGCTCCAAGATAAAGGAGCTCCTGGAGGAAGGCGCGGCAAAGGGCCAGGCGGCCTTGGGATTCGGTGGGCTTTGGGAGCCATTATTATATAAGGACCTTCCGGAGATAGTAAGCTACGGAAGAGACTTAGGTTTAGTTGACATGATGGTTAACACCAACGGTAGCCTACTTACCCAGAACTTAGCGCAAGACCTAATAGAAAGTGGCCTCACCAGGCTCATGGTGAGCTTGGATGCCCTCAGTCCGGAAACCTATAAACAAATAAGAAGGGGAGGGAACCTGGAGCAAGTGGAGGAAAACATCCGCATCTTTCTAGAAGAGAGAAAAAAAAGAAAATCCCCCCTGCCGCTTCTTAGGGTGAGTTTTTTGGTGACCTCAATTAACGAGAGCGAGCTCCAAGGATTCATGCACCACTGGGAGGACAGAGCTGATTTTTTATCCGTGCA
>JAITJT010000178.1 GCA_031278795.1 Deltaproteobacteria bacterium
CAAGGAAAGTGTAAAACAAATTTTCCCTGCAATAAGGGCTGTTATCTGTCTCTAAGAGAGAAATATTGTTTTTTTTTAACCATTGTGTCAAAAAAGTTCTGCGCAATTTAAAATAACAAGACAAGAGAACTTTCGCCTAAAAATTAACCTTCACCATAGAAACAATAAGGTCTTCACCCTAAAGAAAACGAGAAAGGCCTTTGAATATCTTGTGGTTTATCGCTCATGAAGAGGCGTAAAAATCAAGAATTTTTTTGCATCTTTTTCTAGTGGCAATTTTTCCCTCAGTTTATAATAAATTCTAAGCTGTCTTCGAGGGTATCTAAATTTTTCTTTTTTAGCTTACATCGTTTGTTTGGCCATGTTCTTTATGATATTAGTGGAGTTTTTAAACTTTGATTTTCCCTATATCCGCTTGTAAGCAGCGACCATGTCACTTTGGTGTTTTTATGTCTAGATTTAGGTAAATATGTGATATTTAGGTGTATATACCTAAAATTACTTGGGTGTTTTCATGGGCTTTAAACGCTAAAAAATCTCTCTTATTTTAAAAAACATTCCAAAATTCAACCGGGTTTTAATTGACTCCAGGAGAAGACAAAAGTTTTCACAAATAAAGAGAGTTTTATTTTTTTAAAAAGATTTCCCGAAAGAGGTGATTATTTTTTTGCTTAAGTTTAAGATGTTAAGCGGGATGAAAGGTCTTTTCTTGAATGCTCGCCTTCGGGGTGCTATACTGAGTTAGTGTTTTGTTCATTTATCATGAATTTTTATGGTGAAAAAAATTTTCAAAAGTGACTGCCTTTCCCACACTTAGATTTTCACTTTAGATATGCATGATTCTTCGCCTGAAGTCGAGTTTCCAATTAAGTCTAAGCCCTGGAGTCAGTTTGATGAAATTAATACGTTTTGCGCTGGTGCTAGTGGTTTTTCTCGCCCTGGAGGCGGTGGCCCTGGCCCAGAGTCAGGAACCCTCAAACCAGGTGAGCGACACACCCGCTGGCCGGGAGTTCATCCACCTCTCCATGCTTGGCACCTTCAGCGCGGGTTTTGTGCTGGAGACCTACGGCTTCATCGGCTCTCTCGCGGATCTCCTCCACCACGGCGTCTACGAGCCCGATACGGTTAGATCCATGCTGGGTGAGACCAAGATCTTTCTCCAGAAGGCCCTGGACAACCTCCGGGTCTACCAGGACAAGACAGTGACGGTCTCTCCTAGGGATCTGCAGTTCATAAACGGCATTGCCGAGATTACCGCCTATCTCATAGCCGAGGCCGAGAGCCTGGCCGCCTACGCCGAGTCCTTCAGCGTGGATGACTACGACAAGTACAAGGACGCCAGGGCCAAGGCCTGGAGGGGCATAAAGGAGCATCTGGGGACAAAGTGATGGGGTAGGGGACTTGCCACTTGTCTGGTGATTTAGAGGGTTTTTGTAGGGACTTGCGGGAAATTATGTCGCTTCTTAGCTTTACGCTTTCTCTTTTTGGCTTTCTAACTTTCCCTTAGCAAGCCTGACTATGTTAGTTATAGTATTAGAGGTAATTATATATAGTTGTTTTGTTTTAATGTTAATATTACGCTAGATATACCTTCTAGGCCATAAGAAATACGCACTCCACGTGCCCCAAGAAATATTAGCTCTAACCCCGTCAAGAGCGCGCCTAAGCCTAGGGCTGGTTTTGGGCTTAAATCAAAGGGGAAAAGGCTTGGGATAATCTAGGATATACTCACGCGGCGTTTTTTTCTTGAGCCCTTGAGCCCCGTAACATAATCATGAGGGAGACTCATCATATTGACGCTATATCTCATTTTTACCTTTATATTGAATCATTTTTAGTTTGTAGGGCTCCCCTGAAGCTTGCGCAAAGGGCTGGCTATCTGGGAAAATCATCTTTAGGCGAGAGCTTTTTTTCATAAAATTGCCGCCTGGGGCTGAGCTTTACGCTCCTAACAGCCATAAGTTATCTGTTTTGGAAAAGGCCTTTTAGGGAATTTTTCTTGGATTTGCGTTTTCTTGGTGATTTCTCTTCAGCCGGGCAATCTCTCCCTTTTCCTTAGCTCTTTAGCTCCTTGTATTTGTTAAAAACCCTACATTTAATGTATAATTTCCATGATGTGGTTTTTCTTTTTCCGGAGGCTTCCACCCCACCTAAAACGGGCCTCCCCCTGGGTAAAGAGAGGGATAATTTAGCCCAGCCACAAACCTTAAAGCTTTCACCCAGGCCCTAAGATGGCTTTTTTGCCTGGCGATCTCCAACATTCCTATCTCTAAGCGGATGCCCTCGTCAATTCCAAAAAGATGCCCGCTTGGTAAGATCATTAGCCAATAAATTCAAAAGTCTTATATTTACTCGCTCCAGAGTTAATCTCTTTACAAATTACCAGATCCTGCAAAGCTTTAGCCTATAGGCTCGAAGGATCAAATTTAGTCAGCCCCTTTTGTGAGCCCCTTGGTTTTTCAGCCCCTTGGTTTTACGGCCCTTGGTTATTGCTGGCTCATTGGCCAGTCCCCCGTGAGGTTTTTTAGAAATGGCAGATATTCAAAGACGACGTTCCACATTGTCAAGCACTATAAAAGATCAGAAGTCTGACAACTACAAGCTTATCCTGGGGGAATACCTGCTCAAGGCCGGCCAGATAACCCGTGGCCATCTGGAGGAGGCTACCAAGTGGCTGCGCCAGCACCCCAATGACTTCCTGTCACGTTTTCTCTTAAGAAAGAACTACGTAGAGCCCAACACCATCCCCAGCGTGCTCTCCCGGCAGTACAGTTACCCCATGGTGAACCTAACCGATAGGGAGATACCCAAGGAGGTCCTGGATCTGGTTCCCTACGAGGTGGCCAAGAAGGACATGGTCATCCCCTACCAGGCCAAGGACAACCGCATCATGATGGCCATGCTGGAACCCACCAACAACAAAGTGGTGGAGGAGCTGACCAACCTCACCAAGCTCCAGGTGGTGCCGGTGGTGGTGAGCGAAAAGGATCTGGTAACGGCTTATAAGACCCATTACCACATCTCGGACGAGGAGGAGGCCTCCTTCTACGCGCCTCTGGATCCCAACGCCGTGGTGGAGGACACGGGTCCGGTGACGGTGGACAACCTAGGCGAGCTCATCCAGGACGCCTTGGAGGATTTCGCCTTTGGTGACACCAAGTCCGACGATAGTGACCTTTCAGCTGACACCTACTCAGCGGAAAACTCGGCCATCATCAACCTCGCCAACCAGATCCTCATCCAGGCGGTGCAGGGCGGGGTCTCGGACATCCACATCGAGCCTTTCGAGAAGCAGTTCTACGTGCGCTACCGCATGGACGGTTCCCTCTACAAGCACACTCGTCTCCCCTTGGAAATCAGAAACGCCCTCATCGCCCGCTTAAAGATCATGAGTAGCCTGGATATCACCGAGCGTAGGGTGCCCCAGGACGGGCGTATCAAGCTCCGCATTGGCAAGAACAAGGAAATAGATTTCCGCGTCTCCTCGCTTCCTACGCTCTTTGGGGAGTCAGTGGTCCTCCGTATCCTGGACAAGTCCGGCCTGAACGTGGACATGACCAAACTGGGTTTCACCCAGAAAAACCTGGACCAGTTCATGCGGGCGGCCTACCGCCCCAACGGTCTTCTTCTGGTCACCGGGCCCACGGGTTCCGGAAAGACAGTCACGCTCTATTCCACCCTATCTCTCCGCAACACGGATGACGTGAAGATCCTGACAGCCGAGGATCCGGTGGAATTTAACTTCCCGGGCGTTAACCAGGTCAACGTGGTTAAAGAGGTGGGCATGACCTTCGCCAAGGCCCTAAAGGCCTTCCTCCGCCAGGACCCGGACATCTGTATGATTGGCGAGATAAGGGACCTGGAAACCGGCGAGATAGCCGTGGAGGCGGCCATGACCGGCCACCTCGTGCTCTCCACCCTCCACACCAATGACGCTCCCTCCACAGTCACCCGTCTGGTGGACATGGGCGTTGCCCCCTTCAACGTGGCCGCGGCCTTAATCCTCTGCTCAGCCCAGAGGCTCCTGCGGAGACTCTGCCCCAACTGCCGCCAGCTCATGCCCAAGCTTCCGGCCAACAAGCTAATCGAGGCGGGTTTCGACCCCAATGAGATCCAGGCCGTGCAGCTCTACGAGGGACGCGGCTGCCCCACTTGCAAGGGCACTGGCTACAAGGGCCGCCTGGGCGTCTTCGAGGTCATGGAGAACTCCCAGACCCTGGCCGACGCCATAGCCTCCAAGGTGAACGAGGGCCAGCTTAGAAAGATTGCTCTAAAAGAAGGCATGCTTACCTTGAGGCAGGACGGGCTCTTGAAGATCCAGCAGGGCATGACCACCCTGGCCCAGGTGCTGGAGAAGACCGTGGTCCAGAGAGAGAGCCTCCCCCACTACCTCCTCAATCCAGACGAGCAAATTTTTGAAAACGGCGACATCATCATCAAGGAAGGAAACACGGACACGGCCTTCTACAAGCTCATCCAGGGCTGCCTGGAGGTCTACAAGGGCCAGAACTTAATCGCCGAGATATCCCAGACCAACACCTATTTTGGGGAGATGAGCTCTCTGGTGGGTTCCAGGCGCTCGGCCACCATCAAGAGCCAGGGGAGAAGCATAGTCAAGGTCTTCCCGGGCGACAAGCTGAGCGAGGTTTTGGACAACTACCCAGACATTGCCAAGCAGATAATAAACACCCTGGTTCTAAGGCTAAACGAGTCCGGCAACAGGCTCTCGGAGATGATGCAGAACAGGATAGAGCTTGAGCGCACTTACGTGAACCAGCTCACCAGCCAGGTTGGCGCGCCAGGCGCGCTTTTAACCGGCACCAGGCCCATCGCCTCGGCCCCCAAGGGGGGCCTGGCCGGAAGCAATCTGGCCACCCCCAGCAAACCTTCGGCCTTAGCCAGGCTCGCCGCCAAAAAGGCGGCCCAGGGCGGGGCAGGGGACGGCCAGGTGGCCATCTCCTCCATTCCCAAGCCCGGGCAGACCATCCTCCCCAGGCCCATAGCCCAGTCCAGCCCACAGCCCCATTCAAGCCAAACAAGTCCATTTCTAGAGCAGGCCCAGCAAGCGGCGCAATCCGCGGCCCCCAGGCCCGCGGCCGGCTCCCCGGGAAACGGAACCGGATCCGCAAGGCTCCCCGAGACCCCAGCCCCCCCTACCAGGGTGGTGAAGGCCGTACCTCCCAAGCCCCAGGGCGGGCAGATGGTGGCCGAGCGCACGAGTTTCATGCGCACCTTGCTACCGGCGGATCAGACCCAGCAGATCAAGCACGCCCCGGGAAACGCCCCCTCTGCCAAGCTCCTCAGGGATGTATCCTCTTAAGATCTTTTTATCTAGAAACTAGAGATACTCTTTACCTCAATGCGACGAAGGGTTTTTAGCCTAAGCGTAGGGCTTTTGTGCTCGCGATAGAAGGCTTTTAGGATAAGATCTCCTGTTATCTCGATTTTATTATTCGTTAGCACGAAGTTAATCTGCTAAGCTATTAAGCTATTAAGCTAATAAGCTGTTAAGCTATTAAGCTAATAAGCTGTTAAGCTATTAAGCTGTTAAGCTATTAAGCTGTTAAGCACGCAAGTTTTCAAACTTAATTCTAGAGATGTGCAATGTTTAGGTAATCTAATGAATATTACTATGGCTTTTTGCGCCCTTGTGTTTAGAATTTGTCGCCCCGGAGGGCACTTTTCTTTTCTGTGATACGTATTTTTTTTACTACTATTGTCTTTATGCTATATGCACTTTCTTGTAATTTCTTTTTTTGCAATATGCCTTTATCTCAATATTTTTTGTCAAAGGAGATGACTATTATGATAAAAGATGTGGTTATTGTAGAGGACAAAGATGGAAAACATCTCATGCCCTGTTCGCGAGAAAGAGCCCGTATACTTGTGAAAGTTAAGAAAAAAGCGGTGATTGTTAATAAAAATCCCTTCACTATCCGTATGAAGGAAAGAGAGCTTAAGGATTCAGAGTTACAGAATAACCAAATCAACTTCGATTCTGGTGGCAAAGGGCCTGAAGTGGCCGATGTTCGTGGTGAGAGGCCACAGGAGGCTAAAACGGAAGAGCGTCCGGAGAAAGATTTAAAGACAGACTCAAAGACAGATTTAAGGACATATTTAAAGACAGGTTCCAAAAAAGTCTCAAATAAAGACCGCAAAGTAAGCTCTCCCGAAGTAGAGCCACGATACCCCTTCCCACCAGTCACTCCCGAAATCATAATCAAGATGGCACAAGAGCGTGACGAAGAAATGAAAAGCCTGCCGCGAGATGTCCAAGATCATGTGGATGAGTTGGTCTTCTCGGTGAAAGAGATGATTAAATCGTTTCCCGCGACTTTACTTTTCTTGCCCAAAAAATTATTTGAGCAAAACTACGCCTGGCATTTAGGAAGCTCTAACGAGGCAACCCAATCCGAGGATAAACTCCCTGTTTCCGTGAATAAGGACTACGTCCTGGAACGCGGCGGCTACGCGTGCGCTTACTGCGGGAAGGATAACCGCGAACTGGAAGTGGATCATGTGATATCTCTCGAAAATGGCGGTAAGAACGACTTGTCCAACTTGGTCCCTACCTGCCGCGAGTGCAAGCGGAAGAAGGGCAAGCGGACAGTGGAGGATTTCCTCAAAGATGAACCCGACAAACTCCAAA
>JAITJT010000064.1 GCA_031278795.1 Deltaproteobacteria bacterium
AAAAAAGCAAAACAAGACGTAAAATAAAAAACAAAAAATCAAAACAAGACGTAAAATAAAAAACAAAAAATCAAAACAAGACGTAAAATAAAAAACAAAAAATCAAAACAAAACGTAAAATAAAAAACAAAAAATCAAAACAAGACGTAAAATAAAAAAAATAAAAATTTAAAGTTCCATCTCAATCCGGATAGATGAGTGTCCCCACTTGTTCGCCTTTTATCACCTTCAGGATGTTTCCGTAGGTTCTCAGATTGAAGACGATGGAGCTTATGCGGTTCTCCATGGCGAGCGAGAGGGCGGTGGCATCTAAAACCTTCAGCCTCATCTTTAGCGCCTCCATGTAGGGGATGGAGCTGTAGAACTTGGCATCCGGGTTTTTGAGGGGATCCGAGTCGTAGACTCCGTCCACCTTGGTGGCCTTGAGGATGGCCTCTGCCCCTATCTCAGTCGCCCGTAAGACGGCCGAGGTGTCCGTGGAGAAGAAGGGGTTTCCCGTACCCGCCGCGAATATCACCACCCTTCCTTTTTCCAGGTGCCTTATGGCCTTGCGGCGTATGAAGGGCTCGGCGAAGGTAATCATAGGGGCGGCGCTTTGCACCCGGGTGTAGAGGCCCTTCTTTTCCAGGGCGTCCTGCATGGCCAAGGCGTTTATGACTGTAGCCAGCATCCCCATGTGATCGCCTGTTACCCGGCTCACGCCGTGCTCGGCCAGGGAGGCCCCCCTGAAGAAGTTGCCTCCGCCTATTACTAGGCTCAGGCTCACGTCTCTTTCTCTTTTGGCCTCCACTATCTGGTTGGCGATGGTGTCCAGGGTCTCGGGGTCTATGCCGAAACCATGCTTCCCTTGCAGGGCCTCACCGGAGATCTTGAGTAAGACGCTCTTTAAGGGACGCCTCACGTTCTCTTCCCCTCTGAAATTAAGGGGGGCGCTGGCGCCCCCCTTGGAGTCAATTTTAAGTTCAGGCATTTTCGCCTTCCAGTTCCTCGGCCAGCTGATAGCGCACAAAGCTCTCTATGCTGGCCTTTCCTATCTTGTCCTTGTTGGAGTTGAGGTAGGCTTTGACAGTTGTTTTGGGCTCCTTGATGAAGTCCTGCTCGGTCAAGACCACCTGCTTGTAGAAGTTGTTGAGATAGCCCTCTATGATCTTGGGCCAGATCTTTTCGGGCTTGCCGCTGTTCTTGACCAGCTCCTTGTAGATGTTGGTCTCGCGCTCGATTACTTCCGGGGATAGATCGGACACGTTGATGGCGGCCGGGTTGTGGGCGGCTATCTGCATGGCTATGTCGTGGGCGACTAAGTTGGCCTCGGGTCCGGGTTTTTCCACGTTAAGAACTAGAATGACCGAGAGCTTGTCGCCAGCGTGGTTGTAGCAGTGGGCAATGGCGTCTCCCTTGGCCTCTAGCACCTTGAAGCGCCTCAGCTCGGACTTCTCGCCTGTCTTGGCGGTGTTGTCGGTGATGAGCACGCTGTAGGCGGCCTTGTTCACCTCGCAGGTGCGGCCCAGGAGGCTATCCATATCCTGGGGCACGTCCTTGGTGTCCGCCAGGTGCTTGGCGATGTCGTTGGCTAAGCTCTTGAAGGAGTCCATCTTGGCCACAAAGTCGGTCTCGGTGTTGAGCTCCACTATGGCCGCTTGCTTAAGATCCTCTGAGACGGCTGTGGCGATGACGCCTTCCTTGGCTGTCCTTCCGGCCCTTTTGCTAACGGTTGCCAGTCCTCGCTCGCGCAGCCAGTCCCGGGCCTTCTCCATGTCACCTTGGGTGCTGGTGAGGGCGTTCTTGCAATCCATCATTCCGGCGTTGGTCTTCTCCCGGAGTTCTTTAACCATTTTAGCGGTGATTTCCATAAAGAAACAAATCCCTGCCGCTCTTCCAGCGGCAAGTCCTCCATGATATGAGGTTTAATACCTTCTTATGTGTATCTCTGTGAAGGGGCCAGGCTTATAAGACGCGCTGATTACCAAGATGCCGCAAGTACTATGCTTGTGGGATATATTGGCGCAAGGGTCTTAAAGATACTGGTCCGGAAGACCTTCCAAGGCGCATAGCACTAATGGGGAGGGTTTTCCCTCTCCTAATACTTAGCGCTTAGCCTATCAGAGAGATTAAAAGCCAAAAAGTTATGGGGACGAAAAATGTGCCTCTAGTCCAGATCGCCTTCGGGATTGAAGGTCTCCTCGTAGACAGGCGCGTGGGTCTCGGCCTCCTGCGGGCTTATCTTCTCGGCCGAGGAGGCTGTCTCGCTCTCCAGATTGGGAAGCTCCGGGAGACCCTCCGGGAGCTGCTCCTCCACCTCGTCCTTGTCCGGCTGCTGGGCCCTGGCCTGTTCCTCCCAGCGGGACCTGCCCTCCAGGCAGGCCTCGGCCATCTTGGAGGCCATGAGCTTGATGGCCCTGATGGCGTCGTCGTTTCCGGGGATGATGTAGTCCACCTCGTCCGGGTCGCAGTTGGTGTCCACCACCGCCACCACGGGGATGCCCAGGCGCCTGGCCTCGGCCGTGGCTATGTTTTCCCTCTTGGGGTCTATGACGAAGATAGCCCCCGGGAGCCTGTCCATCTCCTTGATGCCGCCCAGGTTCTTGCGCAGCTTGGCCATCTGGTTCTCCATCTGGATAATCTCTTTCTTGTAGTAGAGATTGATGGTGCCGTCAGCCTTCATCTGCTCGAGCTTCTTGAGCCGCTCGATGCTCTGCTTGATGGTTATGAAGTTGGTGAGCGTGCCGCCCAGCCAGCGGGAGTTTATGTAGAACATCCCGGCCCTGAGGGCCTCTTCCTGGATGGCGTCCGCGGCCTGCTTCTTGGTGCCCACAAAGAGGAGGCTGCGTCCCTGGGACACGGTCTCCACCACGAAATTGTAGGCCGTCTTGAAGAGGCTCACGGTCTTCTGAAGATCTATGATGTAGATGCCGTTTCTGGCGCCAAAGATGTATGGTTTCATCTTAGGGTTCCAGCGCCTGGTCTGGTGGCCGAAGTGCACACCCGCCTCCAGGAGCTGTTTCATGCTAACAAGTGACATATCTTTACTCCAAAGTTAAAACTTTATCGCCCCGGAACCTCCCCTAAGGGGGCACCTTGGAATGGGGCGACGTGGGATGGCCCCCGGGGAAGAGTGCTGGAAGTCAAGTTCCAGGCCGGATCTCCCTGGGCTGGGGGCGGTAAAACTTGGATAGACTAGCATAATGGGGAAGAGATTACAAGATAGGACTAATCATTTCATCTAAGCTTTCTTCTCCACCCCTCCATAGCTCTCTCATTCTCCCTCATCTTCCCTTATTCTGAGTACATTTTCCCAACATGGTCCAACACCCTGGGCCTTGGAGCCTGATATTTAGGCTATTATGAAGGAGTTCTGGGAAAAAGTCCGAAAATGGAGGGCTTTGGGGCCTTGGAGCGCTTTAAGGGTGCCTTCTAAGGGGGTCTACCCTTTCGAGAGAGCTTAAAAAAACATTCACGTACTTTATGGGGAAATCCTAGAATGCGCTTTAGCTTTGGGCTATAATTAGTTTTGTGCTCAAAAGGCCCCTCTCCTAAAGATTATTCTTAAGCTGGTATCCAAGACGCGCGCCGTTTATTTCCGTGAGCGTTTTGTGATTGTCATGGAAAGCGCGACCGTTTTAATTTAATGGCTATTTTAGAAAAATTTTAAACACCAATTTTTGGAATTTTT
>JAITJT010000136.1 GCA_031278795.1 Deltaproteobacteria bacterium
GGCATATATTTTTTTTGGAATTTAGAAAATATTTTTGGTTTATGAAACAATCCTGAGGCAAAATCGCCTTAACTTGTAACTCTCACAAGAATTATCAGAAAGATAATATATAGGAAAAAGATCGAGAGTTACCCAAAAAAGCTTGTTGGATCAAGATTTCTGGCTTTCGCCAGCTCCCAAATATCACATAAATCCCGGTGAAAGTCAATAGTTTTTCAAGAACTTTTTAAGTTGAAAATAATGGACCTGCCATATAATGAACCGCGAATTCTAATTTTAGGTGTATATGGACAATTTTTATGAGATAAAGTTAATTTAGGAAAGAATTTTAGAAAAAATAAAAAATATTTTTTAGATTTTGTGAAATTATAAACGCTAGTTAGCGGGTGGCGTATGGGAAATAATTGGAAAAACATTTAAAAAGACGCAAATAATTGCAATATTGTGGAGATTTTAAAATGAGTCGCCAATTTTACCTAGATGATTCTCAGGAATAAAAAAAGTGAAAACCTTGGAAAGCTAGGAAAATTAAATGCGAAAAGCTTGGAAAAATTGAAAAATAATTGTGAAAAGATCGAAAAGATTAAAAGAAAAATCCGCAAAGAGTGGAAATAATGGGAAAACAAGGGGATTTCAGAGTGCTTATGATGAAAAATTCTAAAAAGAGATCACGTGGAAAAAAGCTTTGGTTATATGGAGCGTTACAATTCAAAGCAAAAGTGAAATCCCCCTCCAGAGAGCCCCGGAGGGGGATTTTATCTATAGCTCTCTTGGGATCTAAGATGATCTTGGAGTTCTATGTGGGGTAGCCCCAAAATAGTGCTTGTGTAAAATAGATTTGAAGAAATTCCCTTGCAAGTTAAATTGTTTGCGAAAATTTAAGCACCAGTAGGCCGCGCGCTCTGAAAACTACGGCGCCTGACTTAAAAGCTCCGGAAACCTCTCCATGATCCAGGATCTGGTGAGTTTTTCGGCATCTATGCTGGAGTTGGTAGCGAGCACCTTGGTGGAGAGCTCCTTCATCTCGTCCACGAAAGACATCCTCACCAGCCTCTTGATGACTGGAATGTTGTAGAAGGGCATGGAGAGCATGTTGGCCCCCAAGCCCACCAGGAGGGCGGCGCTCACCGGATCGGCGGCCATGCCCCCGCAGATGGAGACCGGGAGGTTCATGTCCCGTCCCACGTCTATCACGAGCTTAATCATCCTGAGGATGGCCGGATGCATGGGCTGGTAGAGCTCGGTAACCTCCGGGTTGGTGCGGTCCAGGGCCAGGGTGTACTGGATGAGGTCATTGGTGCCAATGGAGAAGAAGTCCGCCTCGGCTCCCAGCTCGCGGGCGAGCACCACCGCCGAGGGCACCTCCACCATGATGCCCACCGGGATTACGGCGGCCACGGTCTTGCCTTCACGGTTGAGCTCGTCCTTTACGCTCTGGAGTATGCTCTTGGCCTCCAGGATCTCCTCAATGTTGGAGATCATAGGGAGCATGATTCGGAGGTTGCCGCTAGCTGATGCCCTTAGAATGGCCCTCAGCTGGGTTCGGAAGATATCTTGGTGCTTGAGGCAGAAGCGGATGGCCCTTAGGCCCAGGGCCTGGTTCTGGCCCTCCAGCCTGGAGCCAATGGCCAGGGGCATCTTGTCGGCGCCAAGGTCTAGGGTTCGGATGGTTACGGTGTTGGGGTAGGTGGAGGATACCACCCGGCTGTAGACCTGGAAGAGGTCCTCCTCTTTGGGTAGCTCGGGGCTAGTGAGGTAGCTCATCTCGGTGCGGTAGAGGCCAATACCCTCGGCCCCGTAGCTCATGATGGCCGGAAGCTGCTCCACCAGCTCAAGGTTTCCGCAGATCTCCACCCTGGTGTCATCCAGGGTGCGGGAGGTGATGTGGGCCATCCTCACAATCTCTCGCTGGAAGGTGGCCAGAGAGTGTCTCCTGGTCTGGTAGAAGCCGGCGGTGTCCTTGTCCGGGGTGAGGATGATGTGGCCTTCCACCGAGTCCAGGATGAGGTGGTCACCGGTCTTCACGTTTTTGCAGATGCCGGTCGCGCCCACCACCGAGGGGATCTCCAGGGCCTGGGCCAAAAGGGCCGAGTGGGAGGTGCGGGAGCCGTCTTCTGTGATGAGACCTATTACTCTGTCTAGGGGGAGGGCCGCCACCTGGGCCGGGCTCATGGTGCTGGCCACCAGGATGGAGTTTTTGGGGTAGCTCAAGTTTATCTGGCGCTGGCCAGCGCCCTGGAGGATGCCAATTATATTGTCCACCAGGTGCTCCACGTCGTCGGCCCGGCGGCTAATGTAGCTATCCTCATTACCCATCTGCAGTTTCAGCATGGATTTGATGGACTCCGCCGTCTGGGAGAGGGCCGCCTCGGCGTTGAGGTGGTTTTTTTTGATTAGATCGATTGCCCGGTTGGTGAGATGCTTTTCCTTGAGGAGACCCAGGTACATCTCAAAGATTTCGTGTCCTGAGTCGTCGATGTTCTTGGGGAGCAAGGCCTGGGCGGTCTTAAGCTCCTCTTTTGTGCGATCGAAGGCCTTTTTCAGGCGCTTGATCTCCTCGTCTACCTCGTAGTCGTCCTCCAGCGTGTAGCGGGGAATAATCCTTTTGCCCACTGCGAAGACGGTGCCCGCAACCACGGCCGTGCCAATCCCGATTCCCTTGAAGACCTTGTCTTGGGGAACGAAGGGGGGTGGTAGGATCATGTTTTATTCGCACCTATTTTTTGTCTGGAAACTTTTTTTTTCAATGGCTTTGGGGGTATGTGTGAATAGCTTGAAACTTTTAGCTGGGGGAGTTACGCTCCATACTAAAGAAACGCTACTCTTCCTCCTCAAAGCCGCCTTTCACCACCTTGACGGCCGTCGTGACAGCGTCTTCGGCCGCGGGCCCTATGGCCCCTATCTTTATTCTGGTGCCCTTGGAGCAGCAGAGGCTAAGGAGATCCAAAATGCTCTTGGCGTCGGCCCTAAAGGGGCCCTTTTCCACAAATATCTCGCAGTCGAAATCCTCAATGGCCTTGGAGAGCTGCGCCGCGGCCCGGCCGTGCAGGCCCAGGCGATTGGTGATTTCCACGTCGGCGATAAAGTCCGGTACGGAGTCTAAGCTGTACTGGCCAAAGGGATTCAACGTTTCTGCGTTGTCGGCGTCGGCGGACGGTTTTTCCGAACCATCCCGGCCTTTGGATCCGCTCGTTTGAAGGGTGGCATTGGTGAAGGTCATGATTATTCCCTTGTGTGATGCTTGCGCAATTGCTAGCGGCAAGAATTTGTTCAATTTATCGTTTGTAGCAGCCCTTAGCTGCTCCACGGCTTAAATCTAAGATGCCTTTCGGGGTATTCGCACCTCACTACACTTCTTTATCATGATTATTAAACCCATTTTTTTATGTGGCAGGCTCAAAGCTTGCTTAGTATTAGGTACATGGCGAAAATCTCCAAGAGGTAGACCCCTATGAGGGTCTTGGGCCATCTTCGGAAGAGGGCCGTTCCCAAGAGAATGGAGAGGAAAAAGGCCGAGGCGAAAAAGAGAACCCTAGGTGAGGCCGCGCCCTCTGTTTGGGGCACGGAATCTAATACCAGGGCCGTCAAAAGCCCTTGCGCGAACAATACGAGGGTCTGGAGCCGCCTCCTGAGGCCCAGGACAAGGGCGTTGAGGCGTCCACCTATGCTGGAGACACCTTCCCTGTATCCCCAGAAGAGCCCCAGGAATCGTACCGGGAGCGCCACGAGGGAAAATACCAAAGGGAGCAGAAAGGGCCCCCAGGGCGCCTGGAAGCGCCAGGTGACAAAAAAGGCCAAAAGGGCCGAGAACTGTAGCCAAGTGTTCCAGAGGAGCTGGTCTCCCTTGGCGCCAGTGGCCGAGGCCAGGCAGGAGACGAGTTCGCCTAGAGATGCAAGGTCTTTATCAGGGCTAAATTGATCCTTCTTTCCCTCCAGAAGGGAAAGCGAGACCCCGATCACCAGGCCGCTGAGGAAGGGATTGGTGTTGAAGGGTCTTAGTGGGGGAATTGTTCTGGGGCCTTCTAGGCCCATGGATTTGAAGAGCGGTTCCACAACCGCCGCGTAGCCCAGGTTCTGCCTACCGGAGTCGTTGAAGGAGGACTCCAGGAAAAGGGATCTAAAGCCAGCCAGAAGGAGTTGCGATGATGAGAGCATCATTTTTCGCGTGTATTAGGTCTTGATATGTTCTGGCAGTATATGACATGGTCTCCAAATGTTGTGTGCTGAATTATTATTTAACGAGCGCTCTTTCACCACTCCAGGGGACTTCCGGGGGACTTCCGAGGAATGATTAAGATTAATGAAAAAAGATGAAACGTTTGCGATCAAAAGTGAGAAAAGCTAAAACCCAAGAAAAACTAATAAGCGTGAAAAGCTAAAAAAACGTGTAACCCTAGAAATGATAACCTAAGGTGTCAAAAGAAGCGAAAAAAAATTAACAAAGCATTGTGCCATAAGCAGATCCAGCCTAAAATGCGGCGCTACTATGAGCATCAAAACATAGTATAGACCAAAAGTTTACGGATATCAAGAAAAATAAAAAAAAGTGGAAATTTAAAAGCTAGCGGACAAGCTAGACTGAGCTCTCAAAAAGGGGTATTGGACTATAATAACAACTTTTGTCTCTCCTTTTCAAATCCGGCCAAGTTTGGATTTTTTTCTAAATTATGCGCACATATTGTATTTATAAATCAATTTTATCTATATCTAGACATTTTTGGGCCTGTTTTTAGTTTAGTTCTGAAGTTCGGAACTATTTTTCCCACAAGATCTTTCTAGAACTAATAGTTTTTGATGCGCTCGATATTTTTTTTAGATACATCCGATATTTGAGTGATTTTTAAGGGAGAAATTTTTAGATATACGTAATTTTCACCCAGAGGAAATGGTCATTGTCTGCCCTTACATAATACATTTGGAAAGCTCTATATGGCAGGGGATTCCTCTTATGAAAATATTTGGAGCTTTCACCATTGTTAATTAGTCTAAGACTATTAGCCTCTAAGCCTCTCCCCGCTTGACCCATCCCAAAGACCAGCCCCGTCTAATTCACCCCCGTCTAATTCACCCCAAAAGATTCGCCCTAAATTACTCATTTAAAAGACTTATCCTTAGTCACTTATCCCAAATCATTTTCTTTTGTTTTGTGTATGCAACAAGCACTAGAAAGCGCTAAAGATCTAGATAAGGCTAAAATTATGATTATGGATAAGGATCAAGAAAGCCCAGCTTTCTTGAATCATCTCCTCTAAGTTTTTAGTAAACTCGCGTGTTTTGGAAAAAAAGAAATGCCCAATCAGAGCTGTTCGCTCGCTGTGAAATTTCTCTTTCTGTCTTATATAGTATACTAAATCTCGTGAATCAAAACACCTGTCTAAATATTGTGGACTAAAATAATTAGCCTTATAGCTGACAAAATATATTAGCCTAGAAAAAAGAAAGAGGTCTTTTTAGCGCTATGTCAGCGTTTTGACTAAACGCCTCATAGCTCGCGGCTCATGGATTTTTTAGCCATATATCGCGCGAATATCGCCTTGATAGGTGCGTTTTGGTCCCTTTTTAGGAAGAAATCCCGTAAAAAAGACGCGTTTTCGCGCTTTTGTTTGGACTAGCGCTATCAAGGTCTAAGGGTTATGCCATTCAAGGAAGGGGAGGGCTTTCCGGACTACTCTCTCCCACAAAGGCGCTATCCTTGTCAGAGAGGGCATCTCCAAGGTCCAGGGAGGGGCCGCTTTCGGGTATCAAGGGGATGGAAACCGTGACCATGGCTCCGCCCTCGTCTTTGTTGGAGATGCTTAGGTTTCCGT
>JAITJT010000150.1 GCA_031278795.1 Deltaproteobacteria bacterium
TTTAAGGAAACCGCTCAGCAAGTAGAAAAACCTAGCCCAGACAAGTGATTCAGCGCGCGTCTTGTTAACATGATTATGGAACAGCGCCGATAAATTTATAAGCGCGAGAAGATTATTGCGTCTGGCTCTTGGTGATATTCGTATTTGTCGTGATTTTTGCTAAGCGCCGCCAAGAAGGAAATTACTGATAAATATCTCCGCGATTCTTTTGAACATCTTGAAATTGAAACGAACAAAAATATTCGTCATACTTCCCTTAACCAGACAATCAATGGAACGCTTCCTGATTTTTTTACAACTTTGCCTGACAGTCGCTTATCGAAGATTTATGTGGCTATTATTACATGCACGGTGAAAGTTTCAGGGGAATCTTGATTTAAGAAAAGAACCAGTCTGTCTCTGATTCAATCAAAGACTGGGCTATAGATTATCCTAAAAGGTACAACGGTAAATAAAATATTACTCAGGTAAATGATTCATCAAGGGGTGTATGAACTTCATAATGCTTTGCGGCCGTCTAATTTTTGAGCTTTGTATAATATTGTTTTTGGCGCTTAGGGCGACATCCTAATTATTCGTTATTACGAAGAAGGTGACCTGAACTGACAATAGCTTACAAATAACGCCGTAAAACCAATAGCCAATGTTTTTGAATAAAAAACAAAATCCAGAAAAACATTTTCGCGATATTTGGTCTGGCTTAGGGAGGCTAGTAAGGAACGGATCGGATTTTCGCTCATGCCTTTGATAGTCATGAAGCTTGAGACCACCATGGAATGAAACCATAAAGCGGCAGTCTTAGCTCAATTTTTGTCTGTCTGGTCAGAACTCTACAATAATCAGGTTAACCAATGAACGCCGAAAAGATTACGGCGCCATTAAAAAAACCTCTAGGGCGCCTTCCAAGGCTACTCCATTCTGTCGTTCCGGCCTCTTCCCAAGATAAGCTCCTTTAGCTCTGAAGCTGATACGATGAGGGACTCGGCCTTCTCCGAGAGGGAGTTGGAGTTCTGTAGGGACTGCTTGGCTAGAACCGAGTTGGCCTCCACCGTATGGTTGAGCTCGTTTAGGCTTGAGTTCACTAGGTCCACGGAAATCTTCTGCTCCTCGCTGGCCTTGGCTATGGTCTCCACCTGCTCGGAGACTTGCATGGCGGAGCCCCCTATCCTGGCGAAACCCTCGGTCAGGTTTTCTGCGTGCTTTTCGCCTTCCTTCGCGCCTTTGACGGCTCCGTCCATCATGCTGTCGGTGGTCTGGGCGGCCTCATTGGAGCGCTGGGCTAGGGTGCGAACCTCGTCGGCCACCACCGCGAAGCCGGCTCCGGACTCCCCTGCCCTGGCGGCCTCCACCGAGGCGTTTAGGGCCAGTAGGTTGGTCTGGAAGGCTATTCCCTGCATGGTGTTCAGGATCTTGGTTATCTCATTGGTGCTGCGGGAGATGCCGTCCATGGCCTTCTTAACGTCCATGGCCGTCTGCTGTCCCTTCTGCACCTCATCCCTGGCTTCCACCATGGACTCCCGGCACTGGCGGGAGGATTCGACGCTCGCCTGGATCTGGCGGGTGATGTCGTTTATGGCATCCGAGGTCTTGGTGAGGGAGGTCAGCTGCTCCGCGCTGTCGTCCTCCAGCTTGCCGGCGATGTCTGAGGTGGTTGAGGACAGCTGGTTTATGTCGGCCGCCATCCTGTCCAGGCCCCAGGCCATGTCAGCCAGCTTGTTAGTGGCGCTTCTAACAAAAAGGCTCACAGCGATAAGAATAATAAGCATAACGACCAGGGAGACCACCGCGCTGATCTGGATTTTTTTGAGCTCCTTCTCTTGGAACTGGGCGAGGTTTTTCATGAGCTCCTGAGACTTGACCGTGTCAGCGAAGAGCTCGGAGTTAGGTACCAAGAGAACCACGCCGAAAAGGTCGGATTCGTTGAAGATTACGATATTGTAGGTTTCATTGTTATAGTCCAAGACGTCTATCTTAACCTCGTTGGACTTCATACCGGAGGCGATGGACTTTACCTTGTCCCCTACGACCGGAATCTCCGAGTAATTTGAGCTCTTGTACATGTTCTCCCCGGGGTGGTTAGGATCCGGAACCGCTTTGGGCACGTAGTTCGGAAAGGCCACCGTGTCCAGGATGTTCCCCGTCCGCCAGGAAAAGGTGAAACCCAGGGTGTTTTTCGTACGGGACGCGAAGTTAGACAGAAGATCCTTGAGGCTCTGCAGGGACAAGTCGGTGAAGGCGACGCCCGCCGCCTTCTGGCCGTCGTTTATGGGCGTGGTGAGCGAGACGACACTAACACCCGACACCCAGTCGAAATACGGCTCCGTGAAGTTTATCTTCTCCGGGGCGGGGAGATTGGGGCTCTGATCCGGGGGAATGGATATGGTGAAATACTCCCTGGAGGTGTCATCCGCGACAAAGGCCTCCAGCTCCGCGTCCGACGGCGGATTGCTAGCGTCCCGGCCCTCTAGGGTCGCGACCCCGGTGTAGACTATATTTCCGTTATCCTTGTATCCGTACGGCATGAAGTAACGGGAGTTCTCGGAGAAGTCGCCCACCTTGAAGGTCGCGCCCAGGCCGTGGATTGATCCCGGGGCATCGGCGAGGGCGGTCTTGCAGAAATTTTCCGACTCCTGTTCCGCCAGCTTGGTAGCATCCTCGCCCATGGCCGCAACGCGTCTTTCAGTGAGATAAAAGAGCTTGGCCGTCCGCACAAGTTCCACGGCGCAAGCTATGTCCGTGCTCAACTCGGTGGCTGCAGCCTTGAGGGCCTCCGCCTGGCCGGTTGTCACTGAGGCGTTGATTATGCCAGTCAGATCATTCATGAGGTTGGCCGACTGGGACTGTATATGTCTGTTCATGCTGGAGGTCAAGGTCAGGGTGACAATTATCTGAATCAGCATAAGAGCTGACACCAAGGCAAGCATCAGAAAAATTTTTAAACGGAATCCCATGTCATATCCCCCATGATAGTCATTGAGAACTCAAGCCGCGAGCCCAGCTCGCCCGCTCCGCGCTTCTTTCAGTTCAGCGCGCGGGTAAGGAGAGGCTTTAGTGAATTTTTTTATGATTTATTGGTAAAGAAAGTGAAATCTGCTTACCGAAGCCATTTTGTCCCTAAAGCTCCAGGCAAGGCTTCGCGGGGGGGGAAACAGGGCTCCAAGGGCCGAAAATCCCCCTAATAAAAAGTTTAACAGAAAATTGACTCAAAACAAGCACACTTTTTGATTAGATAAAACTAAAAAAACAGCTCGTCAGAAGAAAATGCCAGGGAGTCCATTCGAGGCACTACACTTATGGACGCAGGGCCTAGGGCCACCACAACGGCGGTAAAATTAGTTCTTTCCAAAGGCTGAAAAAAAATCTCCTTGAAATATTTATCAATCTATATACAGATATCTATTTCTATTTATTAGAATATATAGCTAGATAATGGACTAGCTAAACCTATGCTTAGGTGAAGCCTTAGGTAGCTGTTTCAAAACCAGCGCTAGGTGTAGCGCCCAAGGGTCAGAAAGAAAAATTTTCTCCAAAAAATCAGCCCAGCCAGACCTTGTACCAGCTCTTGAGGCCTGAGGTCAGTTTCACAAGGCAATCTCAGAAGATCCAAACCCCCTCCAAGACACTCCCGCGATTAAAAAGAACGACTGTTTCCTTACCAACATGCCCCTTAATGCGCCATAAAGCCCTCTAACACTCATAGAAGCGCCAGAGCCTGACGACTTTCCACCGTCTTCTTAGGGCTCATTCAAGCTTGAAAGCGCGGCTGTAGGGCTAATCCGGAAAATGCCGCGAATGCCTTACTTGTTGCCAGGAAACTTGGTAGTCGTTCTGGAGGAAAAAATCGGCCATGCCCTAAGCCCAAGTTGAGCGGTTTCAGGAAGAGGTGAATACTAAAGGGCTCCCCAGGTGAGCCCTGAGTTGTAGCAGATGGTAACTGCGTGCGCGAGAGTCACTTAAAAAAATATGCAATATTAATGCTCTCCAGCACGGCCTGGTCGGTACTTCCTAGGTGGGCCTGGCTTCCGTTCGATACATTTGATATTTTTGATACCTGAAGCCAAAGGCTCGCTGGCACTAAAAGCATCTCTAGCTGAGGCCCTTCCCCTGCTCTTGTGAGTCATAATGATCCGGCCAAAAAGATCCGGAAACGGCGTTAGCCAGATTAGCGGCGAAGGTAAGTCTTCTAGGACGCAATATCCCCACACCATACATAATTAAAAAATTTTATGCAGGGCTTAAGAAGCTATTTAATCTTTACATAACATCGGTATCATCAAGGCAAATTTTTAACAATTAAATTTGTGAGTACGAAAAGCTCATAAACAAAATAACTATATTTATGAATCTACTCAAAAATTTAAAAAATGATGACTATTTGATTGCTTTAATAGAATTAACGATATATCCTTGAGCGCACGAACCATCAACAGAACCAAACACATAAGTGAGGGTTTGAAGGTATTCATAATCGTAAGAAATTTTAGTTCCAGATTTTCCACTGAAATTTTTGGCTTTACCTTCAGCTAAATACGATGTCTCTTTTCCATCAGCATCCCTTATGATGTGTACAAAACAATCTGATTCCCCGCAGAAATGCTCCAAAAACACACCAGTTTCCGTCCTGGTTTCAAAAATCTTCTTTGGGCAGCCATCTTTTCCCTCAACTTCCCACATAGTCTCATTTTGGGCATGAAGAATATTTGAAAATAGAATAAGATAAACGCAGATTAAGATGGGAATTAACAACAAGTTTATGAGCCTTATTTTTGAAATGCTATTGTTTAACATGGTAATCTTTTTCTCCTGTGTGGTGTAACAGATGGGCAAATTGATAGTGATTTTGCCAAAGCTTTAAAACGGAATCGTTAGTTACTTCTATGCGTTAATTGAAAGATACTATAGCAAGAATGCCAATTATAAACCGGTTGTTCTCAAATCCTCCAGCTAAAAATCGCTAGAGTTTACATAGCTATAATTTTAAAGTTTTATTTAGCCACATCACCTACAACTGTAGCTAAGAACATAATAAAAGCATAATTACAATATTCTCTCTTATATTTACTGAAAAGTAAAAATTTAACATTTATATACCTAAATTATTTAGAAAACTTTTCTTCACGGGTGAGGAAATAATATTGAATTTCTAGACTTTTCATATTTTTAGTTTTTTCATATAAATTTACGTTCTATATTAATCCAACCATCTTTTATTTTGGCGTTCCTCAATAATAATAGGCTATTTAGCGACTTCCAGTGAAGGTGTAGTACCAAAAAATATTTCCAAAAAATAATTGATGACTTTAACGAAAGCCCTTGTCTTATCCAGGACAATATGCCAAAAATTAAAACATTTGACTCGGTCTAAATCAATACTTTAGCTATGGATCAAATTATAGCACATGTGAGGCATCCAAAGGTAATTTTTTTTGGCCGAGGGTTACCTGAATGTTATGTTGCGAGCCCCAAACCAAGTCATCAAATGCATTCAAAATTTAAAATTGTTCAACAATTTCGCGCCCTTTGAAGCCCTT
>JAITJT010000151.1 GCA_031278795.1 Deltaproteobacteria bacterium
AAATAATCTAAATATCGTCTGTTTAATATAATATTATCGTTTGCGTCAATTTTTCCTATGATAACTTTTTTATTATCTGGGTTCCCTTTTTCGTTACTAAAAGCGCTGAACTCACAAATATAGCGAATCCCTCTTTGAAGTCTGATTTGATAAGTTGGCATAATTATCCCGCAAATCGCCAGGTGAGTGAGCCCTCTGCTCCCCCCGGGAGATCAAATGCAGGCCCTTGTTATGCTAATATTGCAAATATTAGATATAATTGTAACTGAAAATAAAAACTAAACATAATTATGTTAAGCTTCAAAAAACTTTGCCTGAAAACCCACATTCATGTCAAACATCAAGCGCTTCCCAAACTTTCAAAAAACCTTTTTGCTAAAAATCCTTCTTTGCGCAAACATGAATTGAAAATCAATCACTTAGGTGATAACATTAAAAATTGCCTTGGAAAATTTTTATTCTTTGGCAGCTCTTTTGTTTAATTTTACATCAAAGCAGCGCTGAAACCAAAAATTTTCCTTGAGGCTTTTTAAAAAAGAATCTCTAAACCTGGACACTATCTGTCCCCTTAGCCAACAAGTTAAGATTCTCCACTTTTCAAGAGCTTCCTCTTGTTAAAGAGGCTGGATACAAAACTACTTTTTGAGGAAATAAATATGGCTATCTGTCAAAATTGCCACAAAACTATTCCAGATGACGCCACGACCTGCGAGTTCTGCGGCGCTCAACAATCCGCGGTTAACCTGAATAAGGAAGAAACCCCTGACTCCCAGCCGACACCGGAGTCCAAAGAGCAGACTTATCCTGGTCCCCAGCCTACAACGGAGTCCAAAGAGCAGACCTATCCAGGTCCCCAGCCTACAACGGATTCCAAAGAGCAGACTTATCCTGGTCCCCAGCCGCCCAACCCCCCACAGCAGCAGCCCTATCCCGGCCAACAGGCGCCCGTCTACGCGTATCCACCTCATTACGGCGCGGACGCGATGTATCCACCTGGCTCCATTTCACCTAAGAACCGCGACGTGGTCATGCTCCTGTGTTTTTTCCTTGGATTCATTGGGGCCCACCGTTTCTATCTGGGAAAGATTGGAACCGGCATCCTTATGATACTTACAATCGGTGGCCTGGGTATTTGGGTTCTCGTGGATTTTTTCATATCCGTTTTCGGAAAATACACTGATAGTGAAGGTCGCTATGTGGATCCCACATACACCAAGGGACTCGCGACCTTCCTCTTGATCTGGATAGGGCTGGGGGCTCTTATTTGGATCATCTTGGTTGTTATTATGTTTGTTTCGCCAGGATCCCCACCCTTCTGGATGTAGATGAAAATGCCTTCTCACTTAGCGCTAAGGGCCCCCTCGGGGGCCCTTGGCTTTTTCTTGGGACTTCGTCTCTCTTTGAGGCTACAGGTAAAAAAATGCACCGCAAAGGACCTTCTCCCTGGTACCCCTAAAACACCAGCTAGCTAACTCTAATCTTCATCCTGGGCTCCCTGACTGGGATAAAGTCTAAGGGTTGGCGCTCCAGCACCTCAAAACCCGTTTTCTCCAGATTTTAGGTTTTTTTACGGCCGCCTCTCTCTTAAGCTTTCAGAGCCTCCTCAAAAAAATCCCCTGGATTACAAGGAAAGAGCAAAAAAATTTTACATAGGCTAAAAAAAATAAGTGCAATTAATATCGATAATCGATAAAATCTACCTTTCTTTGAAAACCTATGAAAAACCAATCTTTTCAGATGGAGAAAATTTAAGCTGCTACAAAAACTGTAACAATAGTATACTATAGAAAATTTAATATACTTAAATATTATTATTAACTTAAACTCTATATTTAAAAGAAAAGATATATTTTATATAAAAACACCTGCCCGGCTCATACCCTGCCTCAGGCCCCCTTCCTTTCTCATCTTGTCCGCTAAAAATATCACCAAGGCCTTTATCTACTTGATAAAAGTCGCCTTGGCAGATGACAATCACCTAAATCTAAAAAAAATTTTAACGTACAAATAAAAAACAATTCGTAATAATTCGAGAAATAAGAGGCCTATCAGAATAAATTTTTTTCACCGCGCGGCCCATATTTAGCTTTACCAAACATTCAATAAATGGAAGCTTAGGAATTTTTTTGGCAAATTTTTCCATATTTTTCAAAAAAACTCTTTTTTTTAACTTTTTGACCCTTCAATGGGCCCACTTTTTTAAAATTTTTCGTTTTTTTCAATGTTTTCAGGTGTTTTGTAATTTTTGGCCCTCTTCTTAGCCTATTTCTTACACCTAAAAAAAAGACGAAGTAGACCTTTATGACGCTCGTTTTATAGGCTAAATGCCACAAAAGGGTAAAAAATTCTCCTTTTTGTCAACGATTCAAAAAGTTTGTACCTTGACAGATGGCATTTCAGTTCTTATATTTTATACAGAGGGTCGGAACAAAGCTTTTTGAGGCTTTGCATGACCTCACACCTTTACAATAGGGATAAGGGCATTTTAAGCCCTTTGAACTGTTATATCTAAACTTGAGGATCTTTATCATGAACTTTTTTCTCTGACGTCTCCTTAAGCGGGGCTGAGCTGTAGCGCTCAATGTTTTAGACAAATAAGCGCCAAAAAACAATCAGCCTCTTTCAAGAAGCTCTAAAGACCGCAAAGAAGCTCTCAATGCTTATTTGCCTTTTAAAAATCTTTAAGATTTTAGCCCACAGTTATGGATATATTCCATAATTTCCATGAAAGTGAAAGGTATTCTAAATTATGACTACCCTAAAGCAAGTCAAGAAATCAGTAACCGGCCATAGAACAGTCGACGGAGCCGGCGTCCATCTGGTCAGAGTGCTGGGTGTTTCAACCGTTCAGGACTTCGATCCATTCTTAATGCTGGACTCCTTCGATTCCACCAATCCCGACGACTATATCAAGGGTTTCCCTTTTCACCCCCACAGGGGCATAGAAACCATTACATATCTCATCCACGGCGAGATGGAGCACAGCGACAGCCTTGGCAACAAAGGCGTCATTGGTAACGGAGAAAGCCAGTGGATGACCGCCGGAAGCGGCATCATGCACCAGGAGATGCCCGTGTCCTCACCTAGGATGCTGGGCGTCCAGATCTGGCTGAACCTCCCCAAGGAAAGCAAGATGACGCACCCCATTTACTTTGACATCACCAAGGACATGATCCCCATGGTAAAGACCGACTTTGGTGAGGTGAGGGTAATCTCCGGCAAATACGAGAACACCGAGGGTGTGAAACCGAAAAACATCCAAGCCACCCTTCTGGACTTCAATTTGGAGAGTGGCAAGAGCGTCACCATCCCGACCATCCCCAATGAGAACGTCTTCGTCTTCTTAATTGAGGGTGACGCGGTCATTAACGGCGACACCTATGACGAGAAGAGCGCCGTGCTCTTCAAAAACGAAGGTGATGCCATAGAGATCCACGCCACTAAGAAGAAACCGCTAAGGTTCCTCTTCTTCGAGGGCAAGCCGCTCCGCGAGCCCGTGGCCTGGGGAGGCCCCATTGTCATGAACACCGACGAGGAGTTGCGCCAGACCTTCCTGGAGCTAGAGGAAGGCACCTTCATCAAGCACAACGCCAAAGCGTAAGTTTTTAATTTTTCTTTCCCACCGCGCCTTTTACCTAATTTAGAGGCAGGCGCCTTCTCATGCATTATTCAGCTTTCTCTTATTCACTTAAAGGGCTGCGCCCATTTCTGGGCGCGGCCCTTTATTATGTCGCGGACTTGTCCTCATCCTTAGATCGCCCTGATTTTCCTTGACTTTCACCCCCCCACGGACGCATAATAATAGCGCTCCATGAAGGAGTCTTGATTATCACGAAGATAATTTACCGCCAGGAATAGCCCTTTGGGCCTGGCGACGCTTGGCTTCAATAAAAAACATACCGTAAAGGTCATGAAGGCCTCTCTGCACACATGCGGAGAGGTCTTTTTTTATTTTTATAAAATATAATCTTTGCGGTTCATATAAGCGTAATATTCTTATATTATCTATATTTTTTTAGATGAGGTTTTAAAAGTGAAATTATCTAGCGTAACTTGTTTAGTAACATTATTGGCAGTCTTTTGCCTTTCCCTTCCCGCTTTCGCCCACTTTGGCATGGTCATTCCCTCTGAGCCAGTGGTCATGGACACCGCCAACTCGGATGTCACCTTCGAGATAAAATTCTGGCATCCCTTTGAGAACAGCGGAATGAGCCTAGTGAAGCCCAAGGCCTTCACCCTGTACACGGACGGCAAGTCCGAGAGCCTCCTGGACAAGCTCCAGGAAGTGAAGGTAAACGAGCTCTCCACCTGGAAGCTGGACTACAAGGTGGCCAGGCCCGGGCTCTACACCTTTGTGATGGAACCCGAGCCCTACTGGGAGCCGGCTGAGGATAAGTTCATCATCCACTACACCAAGGCCTATGTGAGCGCCTTTGGTGACGATGATGGCTGGAACGAGCCCATTGAGGGGCTGGTTACCGAGATCGTGCCCCTGGTGAAACCGGATGCCCTCTACGCAGGTAACGTCTTCACCGGCAAGGTGCTCCTAAACGGCAAACCCGTCCAAGGTGGCGAGGTGGAGATTGAGTGGTACCCGGGCCCGGACAAGAAAGGCGAGGCCCCCTACGAGAGCATGGTGACCCAGGTGGTCGTGACCGACGACGAGGGTATTTTCAGCTACGCCGCCCCAGCCGTGGGTTGGTGGGGTTTCGCGGCCCTCAATGACGCTGACTACAAGCTGAAAGAAGGCAACGACGACAAGGACGTGGAGCTAGGTGGTATTCTCTGGCTCTACTTCAATGAGTTCAAAGCGGCCGTTCCGGCAAATAAGTGAGACCAAAATTATAGAGAGTCACTATGCTTAAACTTCCCTCAATTCACATCCTTAAGGCCTTCCCTGCTTTGGCCCTGGGATTAATACTAGCGCAGCTAATCCTTTTCCCCAGGGATCTCTTAGCCCACGCCGTCTACATCTTCGCCTACCCCAACGGCGACGAGGTGTGCACCGAGAGCTATTTCACCAAAAAAGACAGGGTCAAAAACGGAACCATTTCCATGTTCTATGCCGACGGCACCCTCATCCAGAGCGCTAAGACGGACACGGACGGAAACTACTGCTTCCCCCTCCCCAAGGTCAAAGGGGATCTGCTCTTTGTGATAGAGGCCGGGGAAGGCCACAGAGGCGAGTTCAAGCTGAGGGAAGAGGATCTGCCATCACCTGATCCCGCTACTGACACCGGAAGCGTAAGTGAAACAGAGCCGGCCGCAAGCGCCGCAAGCTCCGCTAGCGGCGCCGCGAGCGGCGCCGCAGGGGCACCTGTTCCAAGTACCTCTAGCCCACCAGGCGCTTCCAGCGCCTCAAGCGATGAGATAAGGCAAGTGGTGCGTAGCGAGCTCAAAAGCCAGCTGGGGCCCATCATGAGGGCCCTGGCCGAGCAAAACGACGATAAAACCCCGGGCTTAAGGGAGATAGTTGGGGGCCTGGGCTGGATTGTTGGTCTATTAGGGATAATCACCCTGGCCAGGGGCAGAAAGACCCCTAAACAGTAAGGATAACAACATGCACATTTCAGAAGGAGTACTCTCGGCACCCGTGCTCTTGACGGGCGCTGTCCTTAGCCTGGGAGGCCTTATCATTGGCCTCAGATCCATAAAGCAGGAGGACACCCCCAAGGCAGCCATACTATCCGCCGTCTTTTTCGTGGCCTCCTTAATCCACGTGAATATCGGGCCCAGCTCCACCCATCTCGTCTTAAGCGGCATAATAGGCCTCATGATGGGATGGGCGGCCTTTCCGGTGATATTCTTCGGCCTCCTCCTCCAAGGTATTCTCTTTGGCTTTGGAGGCATAAGCACCCTGGGTGTGAACACCTTCACCATGGCCGCCCCCTCGGCGCTCTTTGGTCTTTTATTCCGGAAAGGCGTTAACAACAAGAGCCTCTCCATAGCCTCAGCCTCAGGCTTCGTCTGCGGCTCCCTCCCCATCTTGGTATCGGCCATTCTAGTGGCAGTCGCCTTGCGCACGACAGGTGAGGAGTTCACCGCCAGCGCCTGGGCCGTTATCATCTTGAACCTTCCCATATTTGTAATCGAGGGTTTCGTCACCATGTTCTGCGTGCAATTCATTCGCAAGGTGAGGCCCGAGCTCTTGGAGAACTACGCCCTGGACGCTGGGAAGGACGACAAGGTGGCCACGGCCGGAAATGTTTCTACCTGAAGAGTAAATACGTAAATCTCTTGGTGCTCTATCAACGCTTAGATCATGGCCCGGCTAGTGCCGGGCCATTTTTCTCCTATTTTGCTTTCTCTATTTTCGTTTTTT
>JAITJT010000197.1 GCA_031278795.1 Deltaproteobacteria bacterium
TTTTAGTTATTAGCGCTAATGCATTCCAGATACCAAAAGCCTTTTGTTCAGCATTAATTGACAATTATATGTTTACGTTTATACGGTAATAAATAGATTTTTTTTTGAAACTCGTAAAAAGTATCAAAGTGTCTTTCATTATAGAGTGTATTAACGAATATAAATGAATATAAATATATCCCTCGTTTCCTAAGTTGATTCTGCGGACAATTCTTAAGCGCAAGCCATAAGCGCGGAGCCTACCCCGGATAAATCATTGGCCTTCTATCATGGACACAGAGTTTCTAAGCTCTATGTGAAAAACCTAAATCTCGCCTCCTCGCTATCAGCGCTCTAGGACACAAAGAAGTGATTTACGTAACCGCACAAGGCTTTCCGTTCTTAGCTCTTGGAGGCTTCCCACGGCTCTTTACAGCTGGGTAATCCCCTTTCCCAAGCCCTCCTCCAACACGCTCACTTGATCCTTTGGGCAGGGACCTATCACCCAATAAAAAAGCCTCCAAAAGGCTTTTAGAAAGGACTCTTAAGGAGGCTTAGACTTTTAAATGGGCTACTTGGGCTTATTGACTTTTTGGCAAATTGGTGCCATATTGCTGGAAAATTGAGTGAGGCCAGGGCCCGTGGGCGTCTCGTTATGCGGATTTCTTGAGCCTAGGCTTTCTTACTCTCTCATAAGTGGTTCATAATTGGGGCCCCCGGGCCTTGCGTAACAGATGACTGTTAACCCCGTCAGATCTGGAAGGAAGCAGCGGTCCGCATGTTCAGCTGTGTCGCAACCAGTCTGGAGGTCCCAATTATGGACCCTTTTTTTGTGCCTTGGACCCTTTTGGCCCCTGAGAGTGGAGGGGCTTTTAGAGGCGGACTAAGCCCAGGTGATGAGACCCAGGACAAAGGGATTCCCCAGCTTCTCGCGGCTGGGCATGATCCTCACCGTGTAGCCGAAACGGCCAGGTATCTGGCAGTTGATGGAGATTTCATAGACGTAGGTGCCTGGTTCTATCTGCTTTATGGGCTTCATGCTGATTATTTCACGGTCCAGGAAGTCTCCCTGGTGATCCATGGTTCCGAAGTAGACCTCCACCGTAACGTCCTCGGGCCTGAGCTGGCCCAGGCGGACGTTGGCTGAGATGAGCAGGTCTTCTCCCACCACCTTGGTGGGGTTCTTCTCGCTGGACATGGAGAGCACCGCCACGTCGTTCCAGTGGGTCCTCAGCTGGTTGCACCAGTCGGCCTGGGTGGTGGCCGCTTGGAAGTTGTTGGCCGAGAGGGTGTTGAAGCGATCCGAGCACTGCTGGTAGAAGCGGTCGTAGTACTCCTTCACCATACGGTGGGAGCTGAAGCGGGGCATCAGATCCCTTATGCTGTTCCTAATCATCTCGCACCAGGCCAGGGGTATGCCGTCCGAGGTGCGGGTGTAGAACTTGGGCACCACCTGGTGCTCCAGGAGGTTGTAGAGGGCCTGGCTCTCGGTGAGGTCCTGGAGCTGCTGGTTGGCCTCCTCCTCGCCGTTTCCAATGGCCCAGCCGTAGTCCGGGCCGTAGCCCTCGTCCCACCAACCGTCCAGGATGGAGAGGTTTAAGACTCCGTTGGACAGAGCCTTCATGCCGCTGGTGCCGCAGGCCTCCAGGGGCCTTCTGGGGTTGTTTAGCCAAACATCGCATCCTGCCGTGAGCAGGCAGGCCCTATGGATGTTGTAGTTTTCCAAAAAGAGGATCTTGTTGGAGAAGCGCTCTTCCCGGGAGTAGTGGATAATCTGCTTGATGAAGGCCTTCCCGTCGTTATCGGCCGGGTGGGCTTTTCCGGCAACTATTATCTGCACGGGCCTGTCCGGGTTGTTGAGGATCTTGGCCAGGCGGTTGGGGTCAGAAAAAAGCAGGGTAGCCCTCTTGTAGGTGGCGAAACGCCTGGCGAAACCAATGGTCAAGGTGTCCGGGCTCAGTATCTCCATGGCCGAGGTGAGCATGTCGGCCGGGGCGCCCTGGCGCTTCAGCTGTTTGAGGAAGGCCCGGCGGCTGTAGGCCACTAGCCTTTCCCTGCAGTGGCAGTGGGCCCGCCACAGCTCGGATAGGGGGATCTGGTTGATGTACTTCCAGATGTGCACGGGATCCGGATCTTCCTTCCAGTCCTGTCCCATATAGCGGGTGTAGAGCCTGGTAATCTCCCGGGAGGCCCAGGTGGAGACGTGGATGCCGTTGGTGACCGAGTCTATGGGTGTATCCTCGGATGGTGTCTTGGGCCAGATGTTCTGCCACATCTTGCGGCTAACCTCTCCGTGGAGCTTGCTCACGCCGTTGGCGTGAGCGGATAGCCTCAGGGAGAGGGGTGTCACCCCAAAGGGTTCGCTGTCGTCTCTGGGATTGACCCTTCCGTATCCTAAGAGCACCGGCCAGCTAATACCTAGGTCCTTGCAGTACTCCTCGAAGTAGGGTCTGATTAGATCCGGCGTGAACACGTCGTTTCCTGCCGGAACCGGGGTGTGGGTGGTGAAGATGGTGGAGGCCTGCACCAGCTCCTTGGCCGCGTCAAAGGAGAGGTTGTGCTCTTTCCTTAAGAGGTTTATGCGCTCCAGGGCTGAATAGGCGCTGTGGCCCTCGTTCATGTGGATGACCGTGGGGGTAATCCCTAGGGCCTTTAGGGCCCTAACCCCGCCCACCCCCAGGACTATCTCCTGGCGGATGCGCATCTCCAGGTCCCCTCCGTAGAGAGACGAGGTGGTTGCCCTGATGTCCGGGGGGTTCTCGGCTAGGTCCGTGTCCAGGACATAGAGGGGAATCCTTCCCACCTGGATCTTCCAGACAGCTATGGCCGCCTGCCTATCCTTGAAGCGCACGTGGACCTTAACTTGCTTGCCGTCATTGTCCAGGCACTGGGTGACCGGCATATAGTCGAAGTCATTGGGGATGTAGTTTTCCATCTGCCAGCCATCATTGTTGAGGTACTGGGAGAAGTAGCCCATCTGGTAGAGGAGTCCCACTCCCACCAAGGGCACGTTGAGGTCAGAGGCGCTTTTGAGGTGGTCCCCCGCCAGCATGCCCAGACCGCCCGAGTAGATGGGGAGGCACGTGGTGAGTCCGAACTCGGCCGAGAAGTAGGCGATACAGGTATTGCCGATGGCCTGGGAGGGGGCGTTCATGTAGACGTCGAAGCGGTGGGCCACCTCCTCCAACTGGGAGGTGAAGCCCGAATCGTTGTTTAACTCATCCAAGCGGCTTTGCTTCACCCGGCTCATGAGTCTCACCGGGTTGTGGTCGCTCTCGGTCCAGAGCTTGGGATCCACGCGCTGGAAGATATCCCTGATTTCACTGTCCCAGCTGAATAAGACATTGTAGGCCATACGCTTGAGGGGCAGCAGGCGTTCAGGAAAACGCGGTACGACTTTAAATTCCTGTTTGGGTTTCATTATGGTTTCCTCTGACCCGGTGAATTGTGCCAAAACTGTATGAAGCTTTAGCAATTTGGAAAAATATGGAGATAATCTCGTTTTGTTTTATTTAAAATACCATATGTCGATTAAGGATCTATATATGCTAAACACATCGGGCTAAAAAAAATTATTCACCTTGCTTATTAGGCAAAGTTACTTAACAAAAATTTTTGATTTAAAGAACAATACAAATAAGTTTTACAAAAATTTAGCTTTCAAATGAAAATTGTATGCATTTCGCTCTGTAATTCGCATTTTATGCAAAATTATAAAAATAATTGGAAAGAGAAGATAACATTAAAAATTCTATCAGCTGAGGGGCAAAACGTCAAGTTTTAGGTGTATTTTTGCCCGGATTTTGGAAATGTTCTTAAGAGAGCTTATAAATGCGCCAAGCGCCGGCGATATTCGCGCCTTAAGCCACCTCTCTTAGGGGAAAAGCCGCCCAATCTAAAAAAAGCCGCTCACGGCTCCCTTTTAGGATAGAAAGTGGCGCGAGAAAGGTGAAATAATTCACCATTCAAACGTTTAGGCTTTTTCGCT
>JAITJT010000287.1 GCA_031278795.1 Deltaproteobacteria bacterium
GTAAAAAAAAATTTACAAAAATCATGGGAATTTACTATAGAGTTGGGTATTTTTTAGAATACATTGCTTTTGGTCCAAATATCCCAAAATAAAAATTTTTTCAAGAGTTAGAACACAAGATAGAGGCATTTTCAAGGGTAAAACTAACCCAGCAACTCTCTTAAATAAAATAGCTCCACCCTATATATAGTGGTATTTTCAGCGCGTCCACAACATAAATGCAGCTTTTACCAGAGTTGGAGAAAACCTTAGCTTTTCGGCAAAATTAGTACGAGCCCCTCCGCGCTTAGGCTAGCCGCCCGCCTTTATCCATACAAATATAAAATATAATATCTATATATGCTAAAATTTTGTTATTCTAGACTCAGCGAATCTATGGAAACTGAGCCTAAAAACTGCTAATATACATATTTCCTCCTGAGGCGGCTTTAGGTCTCAGAAGGCGCTCGCGGCCTTCACTTTAGCGCCTTGGAGCCCCAGAGGACTAAATTTCTAGAAGAATTCTTTTCCCCAAGGGCCTCATTTTGGAGCGGTTACGTTAATACGAGGTATAGATACATGGCAAAGATTAAACAAGCCCTGGTGAGCGTGTCGGACAAGACCAACCTGGTTAACTTCGTCAAATTCCTGGCAAACGATCTAGGCGTAAACATAATTTCCACTGGCGGCACGGCCAGGGCGCTCATGGAAGTGGGCATAAAGGTAACCGAGGTGGCGGACTACACCCGCTCGCCGGAGCTCTTAGACGGAAGGGTGAAAACCCTCCACCCCAAGGTTCACGCGGGCATACTCTACCGACGCGACGTACCGGCCCACGCCAAGCAGATGCAGACCATGGGCTGGGAGGGCATCGACCTGGTGGCCGTTAACCTCTATCCCTTCGAGAGCGTCATCCAGAAACCCGACACCCCCTTCGAGGAGGCCATTGAGAACATAGACATAGGAGGCCCCTGCATGATGAGGGCCGCGGCCAAGAACCACGCCCACGTGGTGGTGGTGCCAGACCCGGAGGACTACGCCTGGGTGGAGGCCGAGCTCAGGGAAAGGGACGGGGATCTCTCGTCAGCTTCCAGGCGCAAGCTAGCCCAGAAGGCCTTTCTCCGCACATCCGTCTATGACAAGGCCATCAGCGATTATCTGCAAAAAACCATGTAACCACATACCACGATGGTTCAAATCAGGTGCCAATATTGCCACAAGACCGTGGACAATGAAGAAGACTTCTGTCCTTTCTGTGGAGGCCCGCTCAAGGCCAGATCCCAGGCCATTAAGAAGGCCCTGGAAAAACAAAAGGAGACCCCGGTAAACCCCTACATTCACAATGAAATTGATCAAATTGGAAACGTGGAATGGTACAGCTGCACTAACATCATATTGTTTTTCGCGGGCCTTGGGATCTTGTTCGGAATTCTCGCGTGGCTCGCCAAGACTTTTTAGTTTCTCAAAGTATTCAATGTATATCAGCGCTTTTCATAAGTCTCTCTTTACTAAGCCTTAGTAGGATTAATACTTTTTAACTAGAGTCAATACAAAGCCAAACCATAAGCCCAAAACAGCCAAATAAAATCAACATAAAAAAATGTCAAAATCAATTTCGATTTTGACATTTTTTTTATCTTTTTGATCTTTTTGATCTTTTTATGTTGCTCTTATAGTTTCTCTCTTTAGCTCTCCAAGGCTTGTAGGGTGCTACTCCGCCTCTCCACAATCGGACTCATCTTTAGGATTTTGATATCCAGAATGTCCCCTCGGTACAAGCTTCCGTTGTCCCTGGTAATTCCCGCCGCTCTTTCCCTAGCGCCTATATACACGCTGGCGAGATAACCGTTCCCGGCCCCGCGGAGCTCAGCCAAGGTCAGGATCTCACTGAAATTGGAGGGAAGCGATACCGGGTCCCCCATTGTCCGCGCCCTACGCACGATTACCCACTCGAGCCCGCTTTCCCCCTCGTACCAGATGCTGGGGCTTAGATAGGGGTGATTGGTGAAACTCACGATGGAAGCCGGGTCGAGCCCGCTTAGGATACTTGCCACAGCGCGGTCTTGGAGCTCCCATTGGCTTAAGGGGATACTCTCCCCTGGGGGGAAGCTTTCCGGAGAAACTGACACTTTACTGAAGGCGTCCAAAAGGCCCCAGCCGGGGACTATGGGAAGCCAGATGCCGCCAATGTTCTTCATGGGCATGATGAGGGGATGCCCGTGGCAGCGCCTAGATATCTCCAGGAGACCTCCCAGGGTCCCTGGCATCCTCAGGCGCCCCTCGGCGTCCTCCAGGCGCACGAAAAACAGCTGATTGCGCAACCTAAAGGAGAAATGCTCATAGATGGGGCTGTAGAGGTTGCCCTTGAACCACTCCAGCTCTCCGTAGCCAAGTCTCTGGATATAGCTCGCCGCGAGCGTCCAGCAGGCCTGGAACTCCCTTCCGCACTCGCTCTTTGGGATAAAATCCGCCATTGATACCTTTCGCCGGGAAGTTCTGAATGCTTCCTCATAAATTCCTTAGAATGCCTTGAAAAAGCCCCTCTCCCAATACTTAAGCGGGGTCTGAGCCCTCTCTGGCCTGAGTCTATGCAAGAGTTAAACCAAATTTTCAAGGATCCCTCAGAAGGGCCTCCATAGTGGATATCCCCCTAGAAGGCCCGGCTCTTGCATTGATGGCAAGGCTTTCCTAGCCTGGGGAATTTTCTTCCCCCTTCCTAAGGCCCTCCTTGGGGCCTCCTTAGGGCCCAGCTGGGGCTAATTTGCCCTGAGAGGGCCCTCCCAGGGCCCTCTCAGAGCCTTTCCAGAGCTCTTCTCTAAAGGTGGCGCCAGATTAATGTTGGGGAAAGCCCGCGTACTTAGAGGACTCCTTCAATTTTTCCTCAGAGGGCGCCTCAATTTGCTGAGCTTCTTTGGCATTAGTTTTGCTTGACTTTTTTCGGAACTTCCCGGTAATCACACCCGGGCCCTCAATATCCTTAATCAATTCCCATGGGAGTAGTTTTGAAAATCCAAAGAAACAGAGAGCTTAAATTAAAAGACCCGGAGATAACCCTGGCCTCTGAGATAGGACTTCCCTTTGAGAGGTATAGGGCGGACTTCAGATACGCTGAGGAAGGAAACTTCCCCAGCTTCCCCCTGCATTTAGATCTTGACCTAAGCACTAGGTGCAACCTCCGCTGCCCCATGTGTCCAGCGGGAGGTGGGGGTGGAGACCTCTTTCCCGGGCTGAGGGTGGATCTCCCCTTCCATCTCTATGAGATGGCCTTAAAGGAGGCTAGCTTCTACTCCCTACCGTCCGTGAGGCTGGGCATGACGGGAGAGCCCCTCTTGGTTAAAGGTATCGAGAAGTACGTGAAGATGGCCAAGGATTACGGGGTCTTGGACATCTCGCTCATAACTAATGGGCAGTTATTGGATAGAAGGACGAGTAGGAAGCTCATGGAGGCCGGTCTCACCAGGCTCATGGTCTCGGTGGACGCCGGGTCCCCTGACACTTATGAGAGGGTAAGGCCCGGTGGGGACTTCTCGAGACTTTTAGGGAACCTTGGCGATTTCTTAAGCGAGCGCAGAGCCCTGGGTAGCGAGTTACCGGTTCTGAGGGTGAGTTTCGTGGAGCTTCCGGAAAACCAAGAGGACAAGGACAACTTCCTGGCTATCTTTTCCCAGCTCTCAGACTACATAGTATTCCAGGACTACCAGGATCTTCTCTCACGAAATGACGGCCCTACAAAGGTGAGGGAGGGTATCTGCCGCGAGCCCTTTACCCGCCTCGCCCTTCACGCCAACGGAGGGCTCTTCCCCTGCTGCTCGGACTACGGGAGGCTCTATCCGGTGGGCTATTTTCCGGAGATGAGCTTAAAGGAGGCCTGGGACTCGGTAGGGGCCAATCTAACTAGAATTCCGAGCGGTGCCGCCCACCCCTCCTGCGGTCTCTGTCTGGGTACCCACGCGCCTTGCGAAAGTGTTCCAAGCGTACTTGGGAGCGAGTGGCATGAGGGGCTTTTTAGTGAAAGCTAAAAAACTAACAAGAGCTAATGATTGGGACAATGCTTGCTGATTAAAGATAGTGTCTTTTATATATTTCACGGGGATTATTTTTTTTAGGGATTTTAAAACTAGTTATTTAGAGAGTTTTCAAGGATTTTTTTGATAGATGTCTTAGTGGTTTTTTTATTTTGTTTTAAGTTTTTTTTAATTTAGAGAAAAGGATTTTTCAAGGCATTTTCTAATTATTTCAAGGTTTTTTCAAGAATTATTTTTTGATTTGGTTCTTCTTCGCCTCTTGAACATCAAACAAGAAAAACAAACAGCGCTCAAAGAAACACGGCCTAAAACAAACGTTCTGGAGCGCGAAAATGGAGTGACGACATGCTTATACTATGCCTGGGAAGCGAGTACTTCCATGAAACCCTGCACAGAATGGGACACTCGGTGATGATTCCGGACATCAAGGAGGGCTATCCCATAGATACCCTCTTCAACAACCTAAGGGACCGTCCCGATATCATACTCTACACAGACGATCTGGGGAAACACATGTGGCCTGACGGCCTTTCCAACATCTTCAGCATCCCCAAGGTCTATTACGCGGTGGATACGCCCATTAACTTCTGGTGGCAGAAGCACTTCGCCAGGCTCTTCGACCACGTCTTCACGGACCAAAAACCGGCCGCCAAAGACCTATCCGACATGGGCATGAGCGCCTCCTGGCTCCCGGTGGGAGTGGACGCCAAGAGCTACGCCCCCAACCCGGAGGAAAAAGAGAAGAAGATCTATGATTTCGGTTTCGTGGGCGTGGTGGACCCGGAAAGACGCGCCAAGCGCTCCAGACTCATCTCCACTCTTTCCCAGAGGTATACCTTAAAGACAGCGGGGAACCACTCGGACGGCTGGATAGGCCCGGACGAGTCCAGCTCCATCTACCGCCAGTCCAAGCTAGCCTTAAACGA
>JAITJT010000292.1 GCA_031278795.1 Deltaproteobacteria bacterium
AAAAAAAACAGTATTATTACTTCTTTATCCCGTATAGTTTATCGCTCTAACATTAGCTTTGATTTATATAGCATATTAGCTTTTGAGATTAGCTTGTGAGTTTATCTTACGATATTAGCTTACGAAAATTAGCTTACGCGTTAAACGCGTAAGCGTCTTAGGATCTAAGGTTAAACATATACGCCTTTTAGGGAGAGAAAAAAAGAGGAGCTCCACCACTCTTGGACCTAAGACGGGCGCTCTCCCTGAGATTACAAGCCCCCTTTTTTAGGAAAACTCGTCTTTTAGCGACAAAGCCCGACTATTTTAGTTTAAACATGACAAAAAAACAACACTAATTTGCACTCTCAAGCCCCACAGGCTCAGTTAAGCCGTATTTCCCCCACATAGTCTAAAAAATGCCCTTATCGCCTAGGGGCGGTATATCCCGGACTTGGATTGTAGCTAAGAGGCACTTAGAGCTTTCTCTAGTCAAAATTCTAATTATTAATGATATCAAGCCTCTCGTGCTATGCCCTTGACTAAATTATAGGGCTGTTGGCTAAAAAAAGAGCTTTATCCTTGAAAGGGGGTGGATGGCGGAAACATTGGGGTTTTCAAGGGGTTTTGGGATAGATCCAAGGATTTGGGGATGGGGAAGAGGGAGAGTGGGGCACTCTAGTAGAGCTGGCGGCGCTCGGTGGAGGAGCCCAGACCCAGGATCTCCCGGTACTTGGCCACCGTGCGCCTGGCAATGTCTATGTTTGAGCCCCGGAGGATCTCCACAATCTTTTGATCCGAGAGGGGTTTCTTGGGGTCTTCGGCGTTTATTATCTGTTTTATGCGGTTTTTTACGCTCTCGGACGAGAGGGACTCGCCCTGGAAGCGGTTTATGGGGCTGTCGAAGAAGTACTTGAGCTCAAAGACCCCCCTAGGGGTGTCCACGTACTTGTTGGTGGTGACCCGGGAGATGGTGGACTCGTGGAAGCCCAGTTCATCGGCCACGTCCCTTAATACCAGGGGTTTGAGGAACTCCACCCCGAAGTCCAGAAAATCCCTTTGGAACCTAAAGATGCACTCCGTTACCCGGAATATGGTGCGCTGGCGCTGGTGGATGCTCCTTATGAGGAAGGTGGCGCCCTTGAGTTTGTCGTTTAGGTACTTGCGGGTCTCATCCGATGCCTTGGTGTCTGAGAGGAGCCTGCGGTAGGTCCTGGAGAAGCGCAGCCTGGGCATGCCGTCCTCGTTTAGGCTGATGACGTAGTCGTCTCCCACCTTGGTGATGTAGACGTCCGGGGTGACGTAGACAGGGTCAGCCGTGGAGTAGGCCAGGCCCGGGTGGGGGTTTAGGGACTTGAGGGTAGCCAGGGCCCGGGTCACGTCCTCTTTCTCGCAGTGGAGGGCCCTACAGAGCCCGGGGAGGTCTTTCTTCTCCAGAAGCTTGAGGTGGTGGCGGCAGATCTCAGCCGCGTAGGAGTCCTCCAGGTTTAGGCGTTTAAGCTGGAGGAGGAGGCATTCCTGTAAGTCCCTGGCCGCGATTCCCGCGGGTTCCAGCTCCTGGACCCTAGATAGGGTGTCCGCCATGGTGGCCTCCTGGGTACCGGCCTGGGTAGCCAGCTCCTCTAAGGTAGCTGCCAGGTAGCCGTTGTCATTGAGGTTTCCTATGATGAAGTCGCCCCTGAGGTAGTCCTCCCTGTCTAAGGCCACGAAACGCCACTGGGAGGAGAGGAAGTCGCTTAAGGTTGTTTTGGCCGCTGTGTAGCTCTCAAAACTCTGGGTCTCGGTGGGGGTCTCAATGGAGCCAGTGGCTAGAGATCCGGAAGGGGCGCTGGAGTACTCATCTAGGTAGTTCTCCCAGTCAATCTCCTCTCTTATCTTCTCCTCGGAAATACCGGAGGCGTCCGCGAACTCGGTGTCGTCACCGCCCGCCTTGTCAGGGGTCTGGTCATAGATAGGATCGGCTAGGGTGTTGTCCGACTCACCGTCTGCGCTGTTGGCGGGACTCGTTAGTTCCAGAAGGGGATTACTCATCATCTCATTGGTGATTTCCTCGGTGAGCTCAACGTGGTTCATCTGCAGAAGCTTAATGGCCTGCTGCAGCTGTGGCGTCATGACCATCTGCTGAGACTGTTTTTGAGTTAGATGAAGTTCCATCGCCATGATTGTAATCTCCAAGGATCTTGGCCCTTTATGGGGGGGAGGGGCTTCTATAGCTTAAGGTGGTGCCTTGAGGCTAATACCCTTGCAAGATCCAGTCAGTTGATGAGCGAGAGCGGTTTTTTTCTTAAGTCCTTTGTCTAAGATTTTTGGGGCTAAGTTAGGGCTTGGTCTAACAGGTCTATATTGTTTTTGGTCTATGCTGCTCTTGGTTTATAGAGCTTTTGGCTTATAAAGTTCTTAATTTATAAGCTCTTGGATTAAGGTTTTTAGATTATGGCTTGTGGCCATAACTAAAAAAGAGCTAAAGGGAGAAGCCTGACCCAAGATAGATGCGCCTCACCAGCTCGTCGTCCGCCAGTTCCTGGGGCACACCCTCGCGCAGGACCCTTCCCTCGTTTATGATGTAGGCACGGTCGCAGACGCTAAGGGTCTCCCTGACGTTATGGTCCGAGATTAAGATGCCCATGCCCTTTTCCTTTAGGAGGCGTATGAGGCCCTGGATGTCGCCCACGGCGATGGGGTCTATGCCGGCGAAGGGCTCGTCAAAGAGGAGAAAGACCGGGTTGAGGGCCAGGGCCCTGGTAATCTCCAGGCGCCTGCGCTCTCCACCGGAGAGCGACAGGGCCTTGTTGTGGGCCAGATGGGTGAGTCCCAGGTCGTTTAAGAGGGTCGTGAGCCTAGAAACCCTCTCGGACTTGGTAAGAGGCATGGTCTCCAGGATGGCCATGACGTTCTCTTCCACGGTGAGTCTTCTAAAGACCGAGGGCTCCTGGGGTAGGTAGGTGAGGCCCATGCGCGCCCTTCTGTACATGGGCGAGTCGGTGAGGTCGTGGTCGTCTAGGAGCACCTGCCCCTCGTCCGGGGCTATTAAGCCCACCAGGATGTAGAAGGTTGTGGTCTTTCCGGCCCCGTTGGGGCCCAAAAGACCACAAATCTCACCCACGCCTAGGGATATGCTGACCCCGTTCACCACTTTTCTGGGGCCATAACTCTTCTCCAGACCAGATGCAGCTAGATGCCTGGGACTCATTCTCTTCCGGAGGCCCCCTGGTTGTAGAAGGCCCTGACCCTACCGCCTCCCTGGCTATCCACCAGGCTGCGGTTCTCGTCCAGGTAGTAGGTTATCTGGTGGCCGGTGATGGAGTTCTCTCCCTGCCAGACCCGGGCGTCTCCGGTTAGGACCAGGCGCCTGGGAAGGGCCTTGGCTAGATAGAGGGCCGAGTCACCCACGGCCAGTCTGTCTCCCTGCTGAATTTTCACCGCCCCCTGGCAGTTCACTTGGTCTATCTCTTGCCCGCCCTCCAGGGGTGAGTCTCCAGAGGGTGCCCCGGGCGTAGCTGGGGTCCTGGGGTCAGCTGACGGGGCCAGGCTAGGGGTGCTGGGGCTCTGGGCTCTCTCATAGGCCCCTTTGGGTATGTAGGAGACCCGCATGCGGTCGCAGCTTATGATGAGCTCGCCTTGTCTGGCCACAACCTTTCCGGTAAATGTTATCTCGCGTGTCTTGTCGTCAGCCAGCATATGATCCGCCGTGATGGAGATGGGGCCGCTGTTGTTTAGCTTAGTGGGGTCGCTTTCGCCTCTTAGCTCTTCAGTTGGCTCTCTATTAGGCTCAGGGGCCATTTGGGGAGCCATTTGGGGCTCTAATCCTCTGGTAACCGTGTCACCTGGCTGATAGCTATCCAGGGGCAAAACTTCACTATCCTGGGTAAGGACAGGCTGGGAAGGGGTGGGTTCCGGCTCTGACCACTGTGCAGAGAGAGTACTAGCCATGAAGAGGAGGGCTAGGGTGATTGTGAATATGTTAAGAGACTCGCGCATAGAACCGTCTGAATAAAAATTTAGGTTTTCTAATCGCTCTGGCTTAGGAGGAGGAAGACCCCTCCGTCCACTTCCAGGATGCCGTCTTTGGTGTTGTAGTTGAATTTTTTCCCGGAGAGGCTCAGGGAGCTATCCTCCATGCAGAACTCATCTTCACTGAAAAAGACGTTGTTCTTCATGTCCAGGGTGAGGCGCTCGCTAGTTAGTATCCTTCCATTGGAGTCCGCGGTGCGGACATCGCCTGTTAGGGTCACCATCTGTAGATCCGGCTCATAGCGGCCGTTTTCCGAGGTCACGTTGAAGTTGCCATCCTCTGAGCTCACCAAGGCGTCTATGCCTGAGAGAATGAAATAGTTCTGCTCCTTGAAATAATTGGCCGTGACGGCGTTTAAGCTTATGGAGCGTCCTCCGTCTCCGGTCTCATTGAGGATCAAGTTGGAGAGCCTCATGTCCACGTTGGAGGGGAGCATGTTCTTGAGGGCGCCTAAGCGCATGCCCGAGAGGCTCCTGGCGTTCCACAGGAGAAGCCCCAGAACCACCACAAAGCCGCCCAGAAGGCAGAGGATTAAAAAACGCAAACGAGACATTCATCTCCAAACGCCGCCATATATTGTGGTTGTAGCAGTTGGCGCCTTGATTGTTCCAATTATAGCGATTCGATTTGAGTCTGTCAAAGTTTTTATAGCATTTTTTATGCCGATTTTGACTTGTTTAAGGCAAAATATGAAATTTATTTTATCAAGATTCGATAATTTACCTGAGCTAAAGCTGGAAGTGAGCCAGGGAAGCGGGTTTTAGGGGAATGTTAAGGGAAATTTTTTTAGCTAAAACTAGCATCGGGGATTGAACTTTTAGAGATGAAAAGCCTAAATAAAGGCTAAAAAAGTTTTTTTTGAATTCAAGATGCTACGGATTGCTAATGAAAGGGAAGGGCTAATCTTAAGGCAAGTGGGAGGCAGTGGAGGGATAAGGAAGCTTATTGGATGCGATGGGAGGGTTTATGGAAAAAGAAGGAAAAAGGGGAAACACAATATATGTGTTTCCCCTTTTAAGTTGTATGTTACAGATTGTGTCTGAGTCTTAAGTCACAAAGAATCCGTGCCAGATTAAAGTGAGTACGTACATGGTCACCAGGGCGAAGACACCTGCCACGGCATCGTCTAGCATGACTCCCAGGCCACCCGGGGTGTTGCGGTCCACCCAGCCGGCCGGGCCGGGTTTCCAGATGTCGAAGAGCCGGAAGAGAAAGAAACCCCAGACCCAGGCGAAAGGCAGCTGCTTTTCCGGTGGGATGGAGGATGTCATGGTGACCAGGTAGCCCAGAACCTCGTCTATCACCACCCGGTGGTCGTCGTGGGTGCCCAGGTCCGTTTCAGCCCGGTTGCAGGCCCACCAGCCGGAGAAGAAGACGGCCAGGGTGGCCAAAATATAGATGGGGAGCCCGAAACGCCTGAAGAGGAAGTACAAGGGAATCCCCAGGAGTGTCCCGAAGGTCCCGGACGCCACCGGGGCCAGCCCCAGACCGAAACAGGTGTAAAACTGGCGGATGAGGAAATTTTTGAAGCCTGGGAGTTTTTTTATCTCCCTGAGTTTAAAATTCATAAATTTCTGCTACTGTTTATGGATAAGTAAGATTGGAGGGGGCATAAAAAAATGCTTTAGGCCTTCTCTCCGGTGTAAAGGGCGCTAATCTTATGGCAACAAGGGCCAATATACAAACTTGTTCACGCTTTGTCTAGATAAGCCCATTACCCCTTTGAGGCCTTAAAATTGTCAAAAAGCCCACTCTTTCCTTGGATTAGGCTTAAATTTTACCAAAGGCGTCTGGCTACAAGAAAGTTTGGGCACTTTTTTGGGGTTTTTAAGGAAATTTTAGTTTCCTAGAGCCCTTGAAGTTGTTTTTTCAGGTATAATGGCTTTGTAACAGTTAAACGAAACCTAAAAACTTATAAACCCCGGCCTTTTGTTAAATTTTCAAAATTGAGCATACTTCTCTCTAGGATAGCTCTTGGATAAGCGCTTTATCTGAAGGGCATCCTTAAAGGGCGGCGCTGAAGTGAGTGCGCCAGTGGCGCTCGAATAAAGGCTTGAAAATTAAGTTGTAATTGTATAGATTTGTTTGGAGATGCGCGTTAAAAAAGCCCTTATATTGATTACTTTAAGTTGTGCTAAATTATAATAGTATGACTGATATATTGTTCTTTTGACTGATTTAACTACTTCGTACTATCAAAGAGCCAAATATTTTATACTCTTTTTTTAATTGAGGTTTCAATGAAAAAATTACCTGTGTATCTTCTGCTCGATGTCTCAGGTTCCATGTACGGTGAACCCATCGAGTCTGTTAAAAATGGTATCAAAACCCTACACACGGCCTTGCGCAAAGAGCCCCAGGCCATGGAGATGGCCTTTATCAGCGTCATAACTTTTGAGTCCCAGGTTAGGCAGATAATCCCGCTCACGGAGGTTAGCAAGTTCCAGCCACCGGAGCTGGAGGCCACGGGTGGCACCTCCCTGGGAGCGGCTCTCCTGGAGGTCACCAAGTGCGCCGAAAGGGAGGTCACCAAGAGCTCCCCCAGCCAGAAGGGGGATTTCAAGCCCCTGGTCTTCATCATGACCGATGGCGAGCCCACGGACAACGTGGACTCGGCCCTTCCCACCTTCAAAAGCTACAAGTGGGGGATAGTGGTGGCCTGCGCTGCCGGACACAGTGCCAACGTGACGATTTTGCAGAAGATAGCCGGAGAGAACGTCCTACAGCTGGCAACAGCCGACTCCAACTCCATCGCGGCCTTCTTCAAGTTCGTGACCACCAGTATCGTAACCACCAGCAAGAAGGTGGATTCGGGATCGCAGCCGGGCATAAACGAGCTCCCTCCGCCGCCACCGGAAATCTCCCTGGTGAAAATCTAGGAATATTTCAAACAGCTAACAAGCCTCTTACTTTAGAATAATTTAGCTAAATTATTTTGAAGTATAGCTATAAGCATATGTTTATGCATTATTTAATCTAATTACTTTAAGTTGATACTTCCCCTTATGAGACGTTTACCCATATACATACTGATAGACACATCAGGCTCCATGCGCGGCGAGCCCATTGAATCCGTTAAAACCGGGCTTAAAGCCCTGGTCTCCGGATTGAGGCGCGACCCTCACGCCAGCGAGTCGGCGCATCTCTCCATCATAACCTTTGACCTGGAGGCCAAGATTCTGCTTCCCTTGACCGCTCTGGAGAACGTGCGCATCCCGGAGATACCCACCCCCAAGTCCTCCCCCACCAACCTAGGCGAGGGCCTCAATCTGCTCTTGGAGAGGTACCAGGCGGAGGTGAAGATGTCCACCCTGACCTCCAAGGGCGACTGGATGCCGGTGGCCGTGGTCATGACGGACGGCTCACCATCCGACACCATGCTCTTTGAGGAAATGTGCGAGAAGATCCACCACTTCCGTTTCGCGAGGATTATAGGCTGCGCCGCCGGGCCCAAGGCCAAGACCGGGCCGCTTCACAAGTTCTCCACAGACGTGGTGACCCTGGAGACCATGGACAGCAACGGTTTTTCAAAATTCTGGCAGTGGGTGTCCCAGTCCTTCTCGCGCCACAGCCTAAACAACGATCACGATTCAGAGGCCCTGCCTCCGCCTCCCAAGGAAATAAAATTCGCCATCTAAGTATTATATATCTATATATTCTTAAGTTAACTCATTTATATATACATTCATATATCTATTTTTTGCAACATGTAAAAATTAATAATGAGCGCATATGTGTCCAATAATAAAAGATTCAAGTCAGTTAATTTATAAAATTGACCGAATTGTTATTAAAATTATAAATATAAATAATAAATTAGGTATAGATAGCGTTAGTTTATTAGATAACCTGGATCAGATAAAAGGAATATCTCTGAGCCTCAATCTGGATTTGCGCGGTTTTGTCCAGGATATCATAAGGACCATAGACAATATTCTGGATATCAAGACGAACATGTTGTCAGAAGCCGATCTGGCCAACGCCTTAAGAGAGAAGTATTATGATGCTTATGTGACGATATCAGAGATCCAGAACAGAATTGTAGTGGTAAAAGATAACCTCTTCACTCCCAGGAAATATTCTTTAGAGTTGAAGAAACTAGTCGATCTCTGCAAAAACTTTGAAGAATACTGCATCAATTCCATAAAAAGAATCGAGGAAAAATTAGATCATGAAAGAACAGCGGACGCCATAAACGAGTTTTTGAGCATCGCTGACGAGCCGTTGGAGGTCATACCTATCCAGCCAGCTGAAGAGAAGACAGATATATTGATATTATCTGAGATGGAGTTTACCGCCATCAAAGAAACTCACAAGGCGCCTGGCAAACAAAAGACAAGCAAGGCCAAGGAAAGTGCGCCAAAAAAACCTCCAGCAAAGGGAAAGGCAACTAAACAGGTAGAATTTAAAAAGGACAAGGCTGTGAAAACACCCGATTCATCAGATGCATCTAGATCTAAAGATGGGAAAAAATAAAGGGAAGAAACAGAGAGAAGAAATTTGGGGGGGTCAAGGCTTAGGCTAGAAGTTAAAATTATGGAAACACCAAAAAAACCATCAAATCCTGATGCCAAGGAAGATCTTTCAAGCACTTCCGAAAAAGCGCAAAAATCCCCTGATTCCACAAAACCTAAAGAAACAGGTGAACGAAAAAATTATAGTTCAACAGTTTATCAGGGATCCAGCAATGTTATAAAAAAATATGAATATGAACATTTTTATAAAAAGTCTGAAGAATCAAGTGCTGATGCAAATAAAAAATTAAAGGATAGAACTCCGTCAAAGCCCGCCGTTAACAATCAACTACAGAACACAGAAATAAATTCTGAA
>JAITJT010000302.1 GCA_031278795.1 Deltaproteobacteria bacterium
ATGCCCACTTTAGGTTTGTCGTGTTTTTTTTGTCTTGTGTTTCCTGTTTGACTTATGTGGCTTGCGCGCGCTGTATGTCCTGCGTGACTTTTGTGTCTTTTATGTTTTGTGCGCTAAGACAAGGCCTTAACTTAGAGCCAAGTCCAAGATAAATCCCGGCCTAGCCCCGGCAAAATCCCGGAAAATCCCCAGAAAATCTCCAGAAAATCTCCAGAAAATCTCTTTGTGAGGAAAATTCAATCTTTCCGAGGACGAGGGGATTTTAGTTTAGGCACTTCCAGCTTAGGGAACTCAAGCTCTTGGCTATTTACTGGAAAAGAAGAATCATCGTTAGAACGAAGTTTATTGGCAGGGAATCCGCGCTGCCCTAGGCTTACTTTTACTTTCCAAAAGCTTGGGTGCGATTTCTGGGTAAGGCTCGCCTAAGCCCTAGGAGATAGTCGCGGAACAACGTAGATTAAGAAGAAGTGAAGACCCCAAGGCGGGAAAACCTTATAAAAGGGGGGAGGTAAATTACCAGGATTTTTAAATTTAAAGTCGCGGGGAAACTGAAACAAGCGTAAAACTAAAATCCCTCCTCCAGGAGCTTTCTGAGCCCCGGGGAGGGTTCTTTTTTAGAAGATAGGAGGGACTCCAAATACTTGGCCAGGATGTCCGTCTCCAGGTTCAGGGACGCTCCAATTTTAAGGTCTTTGAGGGTAGTTCGCTCCAGGGTCTCAGGGATTACGTTTACCGTGAGAGTGCCTGGGGAGGCCGTGTTTACGGTGAGGCTCACCCCGTCTAGGGCGATTGAGCCCTTGGGGGCCACATGAAGGCTAAACTCCACAGGAAAGCGGATAGCAAGGACGAGGCTTTTTCCAGCGCTTTTTCTCTCAGTAAGGGTCGCCAGGGTGTCGACGTGACCCGTTAGGAGGTGCCCTCCCAAGCGGTCTGTTAGTTTTAGCGCCCTTTCCAGGTTAACTAGCTTGGCGCTGGCAAGGGTCGAGCGTTTTAGGGTCTCCTCTGAGGCATAGGCAGAAAATGCACCCTTGGATAGGGCTTTGGTAACCGTGAGGCAGACTCCGGAAACGGAGATGCTCTCACCCTCCTCCAAAGGGGAGTCCCACTGGAAGCTTGGGCTAAGCGTGAGAGAGCAGTCCCTAGATGACATTTTTCTTTCAGTTATCTGGGCTATCCCGAAAATGAGGCCCGTGAACATTAACTTAGCTCCATGATATCACCCGGGGCTCCGTAGCTGGCGTCCGGTAAGATGACCGCGTTCCAGGCGGTGTCCGGGCGTATGGTCAGGTGCAGATCCGGACCCTTTCTCCCCAACTTGAGTATCTCAATGGGAGATGCCTCGGAGAGGGTTTTTATACCCTCGCCTCCTATCATGGAGGGGGAGTCGTGGCCTCCTATGAACTTGGGGGCTAAGAAGATGTGAACCATATCCGCCACCTGCTCCTCTATGAGGGCGGAGCTGGCCAAGGTGGCGCCGGGCTCTATGAGTACACTCTGGCAGCCCAGGCGGCCCAGCTCGGAAAGGGCGGATTCCAAGGAGAGGAGTCCACTGGCTTTTTTGGGGATTCTAATCACCCTATGCCCCATGGACAGAAGAGCCTCTAGACGGGAGTTATCGGCCTTGGGCCCGCAGAACACGGTGGTGGGGCCGCCAAAGTCCGGGTTAAAGAGCTTTAGGCTTAAGGGAAGCTTGAGGGAGGGGTCCAAGACCACCCTCATGGGCTCGCGGTGCATCTTTCTCTTCCCAAAGGGCCTGGCCGAGAGCTCCGGGTCGTCCTTGGTGGCGGTGGTGCGGCCAATCAATATGGCGTCCACCCCGCTCCTTAGGTGGTGCCCAAAGTTCCTGGCCACCTTGGAGCTTATCCAGCGCGAGTCTCCGGAGGCCGTGGCAATCTTTCCGTCTAAACTCGCGGCTGTCTTGAGGATGACGAAGGGAATCCCGGTTAGGGTGTGCTTGATGTAGAACTGGTTGAGCTCAAAGGCCTCCTCTTCTAAAAGGCCTCGCTCCACCTCGATTCCGGCCTCTTTAAGGATATGACCACCCCCGGATGCCCGGGGGTTGGGGTCTGGGATGGAGTAGTAGACCTTTTGGATCCTAGCCTCGATTATGGCGTCCGTGCAGGGAGGGGTGCGTCCCTGGTGCCGGCAGGGCTCCAGGTTCACGTAGAGCTCGCTGTCCGCCGCTTTCTTGCCGGCGGCGTTGATGGCCTCCAGCTCGGCGTGGTTCTGGCCGGGACCCGTGTGCCAGCCCTCGCCCACCACCTTTCCCTTTTTGACCAAGACCGCCCCCACCATGGGGTTGGGCGACACCATGCCCCAGCCCTGACGGGCCAGCCTCAGGGCCTGTTTCATAAAATTGGTCTGTTTTTCAGTGAACTGAGCCATTTCACACCTGCACCGCTTTAAAAAGCCCTGAAATGAAGAAGCCACAAAGACAAAAATCCCACACTATCAGAGTTTTTTCAAGTGGCGGGGCCAGGATTTTTTGGGAAGAGTCAAAGGAGGCAAAAAAAATACCAAAAAATTTGCAAAAAGCACAAGATTTTTCCAAAAATGGATGCATTTTGTCCACTGTATGTGGTATACTAAATTTACTTTTCCATATAAGCCTGCCATTTTCCTTAGTACCTGGCGTTTTAACTAATAAATCTTGCCACTAGGTCAAAAGGGGGGAGGGGCTGCTCTAAAACCTAAAAAGGCGCGCTTTCGCTCAAATCAACGCGATTTGGCCTAAAGCTTGGTGGCCTCTCTTGCGGAAAACACATTGTGTAGGCATTGGTTTTTAGAAATTTTCAAATATTACGGCAATTTTTCCTAAAAATTTCATGAAATTTCTAAGAAAAATCTCATTTTGAGGGGATTTTCGCTTTTTTTTAAAAAAGAAAAGACAATGAAAAATTTTACGGCGGAATAAGAAAAAGTTTAAAAGATTGTTAGGTTAATAATCACTAAAATTATAATAATTTTATATAATTATTGCTCTTTACACAAAGTGACTGCTAAGAGGGAACCAGTCTTGTGTTACAAGAGTTCCCTTGTATTTATAAGGACTTTTGAGGAAAAGTAGCAGTTAAAAAGCTAATTTTAATAAGATATCGAAAAAAAATTTGGCTTTATGAGCAATAAGAAAAAAAATAGTTGCACTATGGGACAAATTATGTATAATTGGCGATTAGGTCACCTGTTTTTTAAAAAAATTGCTTTTTTCTCAGAAATTTGAGGCAAGACGGCCCCTTTAATACATCCGTGTTTATGCCCTTGTATCTGCCCTTGTATATTCCTTTAATTTCTGAAAGCCTTCCCTGTGGTGCGGATCCTGTGGAAGCTTCCCAAAGTATTCACCTGGCTCGCCACTCGCCACTCGCTAGCCACAGGCTAGCTATAAGTTTCAGAGAGTGGAGCTTGTTTGCGCTTTTTTTGGGGCTTTTCTTTTTACTTAGCTTTTTTAGGGGCGCTATACAAAAAAACGCCAAACCTTTGGTTTTTGCGAGCTCTAATGGGGAAAGAAAATAAGTAAGAGACAAAAACCTCTAAATATCATTTTAAATTGACGCGTTAGGCCCCAGGTGGCCCACGGTATTAAACCCAAACCACAAGAGCTAAGCTACAAGAGCTAAACCACAAGAGCTAAGCTATAAGACTTGTGGCAGAGAACGGACAAAAAACTGAAAAAAAATAAATTTTGGGCGTATCAGCCAAGCTTAAGCCCACCTCTAAAGATAGATGCCCTTTTAGGTCAGGCGATAGTAGCCTGCGCTAAGCCAAAGCCTTCAAAAGCCTTAACCATGGGCCTTAACCAAGAGTTTTATCTTTAGATTACGCCTTTCTCTGGGATGCGCGGCCCCAAAAAAATCGTTAATTTAAGTAGTTTTGGGCTTTTAATGCGAAATTTAGCGCCGAATTTAGCGCAGATGTCCAGGAATTAAATCTAGCATTTCCTAATCCGGCTCACGCTGGAGAGGCCTATTTTTTAATTTTTTCGTCCATCCTCGAGTGCGGGATCCGTACTTTTCAAAGGTCCCTCCCGCTTTGCGGGAGAAAAGAACATCCAGGAAGCCCTTTTTTGGGGGCCTTAACTGAAATCACAAGGAGACAATGAAATGAAATGCCCTTTTTGCGGTAGTTTGAACAACAAGGTGCTAGACTCCAGGGTCAGCCGCGAAGGTTCGGCGGTGCGTAGGCGGAGGCTCTGCCCCGCTTGCAACAACCGCTTCACCACCTACGAGAAAGTGGAGGAGCAGACCCCCATACTCATCAAGCGCGATGGACGCAGGGAGATCTACAACCGCGACAAGCTGAAGAAGGGTATCATGATGGCGACCCAGAAGAGGCCAGTGGCCATCGTCACCATTGACACCTTCATCGAGGAGACCGAAAGGCGGCTCCAGGACAGCAACTACAAAGAGGTGTCCACCTCCGAGATCGGGGAGAAGGTCATGGATTTCCTGAAGAACACCGACCTCGTGTCCTACATCCGCTTCGCCAGCGTCTACAAGAACTTCAACCTGGTGGATGACTTCGAGCGCGAGGCGCGCGAGGCCAAGGAGGACTCCCACCACGGGGGGAAGACCCGCATCAGGTAAGAGCCTCTCCCTTTGGGCCACTTTCCCCCGCGGGGGCTTTGGTCCCCGCGGGGGAAGGGCTTTAGCCTCTCCCCCGGCCCTTTTTCCTCTAGGATTTTGGGGAAGATGGGGGAGACTTGCGCCCTTGGGGCAGGTCTTTCTGGAAGGCTTGGGTTTTGGTCTTTTTGGCTATCTCCCCCCCACCCACCCTAGGGGTGGTGTTTCCTGGGGCTCTTTCTGGGCTTTTGGCCCTCTCTTGGATTTCCCCTGAAGCCGCCTCTGGAAACGCCAAAAAGCCTTTCCAGGGGCTTTTTTCAGCTCTGGGGAGGATTTTGCCAAAGGTGAGGCCCTTTGCGAAAGCTTTGGATTTTCCAAGGGCTAAAGAGGCCCCGCAAATTTTGTAGACTTTTAGTGGCCAAATGGATAAGATGGTGCATATTTCTTTTTCTTAACTTATCCTAGAGTTTGAGATTGTTTATTTTCAAAATTTATCATTAAGCTGCGATATAAGAGATTTTGGTATGACTAAGGCTTTCCCTCTCCCTAAAAGTACATTACCTGAAAGACCCCTATGGGGCTTCCAGGGGGGTTTTGGCCTGATTATCGAAATAAGGTCCTCCAAGCTCTCTTACGCATTTGCCGCAAAAGTTAGCTAACAAAAAATATTTAGACTTTTGCCTCGGGTTATTAAGATAGTGAACCCCATATCAGCACCAAAAAACAGCGTAAACCCTCTCCACAGCGAAAATGTGGAGGAATTTAACGGCTTGATGGAGACCTCTTACCAGAAGGCTAAGAGACTGCTTCCCTTCATGGCCAAGAAGCGCATTCCGCTTACCCCTTTCAACTACAGGATCTTCTACGACTACTTCGAGGGGGCCAATCCCTACCTCAAAGACCGTCTAGACGAGTGCCTGAGGGAAAGGGTTCTTTTCACCCCGGAGATATCGGAGAGGCTCTACCACGACATCTACGATTATTCTGAGGAGAGGGCCAAGAACCTCAACGCCGTGAGCCAGAAGTTTGAGTCCGTTTCCACCGATTTGGGCAAGAACCTGGATAAGACCCTGAACTCCACTGGCCACTACAGGCAGATCCTGAGCGAGTCCATGGCCCATATCAACAGCTCCACCGACGTGTCCAGTCCCCTCAAGAGCATGCTCAATAGCCTCTTGGAGGAGACCAAATACGCCTTGAACGACCAGTCGGATCTAGCTGATCACATAGCCAGCACCAACAAGATAATAGCCACCCTCACCTCCGAGCTCCAGGACCAGACCAGGCTCGCCAACATGGACGAGCTCACCAAGCTCTACAACCGGAGGTATCTCACGGTGCGCTTCCAGCAGATGCTAAAGGAGGCCTACGAGCCCGAACCCCTTATGTGCTTGGCTATCTTCGACCTGGATCACTTCAAGGCCATAAACGATAGCTACGGGCACTCCATAGGCGACAAGGTGCTCATACTCTGCGCCAAGATCCTCCAGGCCCACTCCTCGGACGACTGCTTCCCGGTGCGCTACGGGGGAGAGGAGTTCATCATATTGTGCCGCGGCAAGGGCTTAGACGACATGAAGGGTCTAGCCGAGAGCGTGCGCAAGAAGGTGGCCGCCACTGAGATAATGGTCAGGGGCAAGAACGTCCCGGTCACCATCTCCAGCGGCGTCTCCAGGTTCCGGGCCGGAGAGGAGCTCATTGACTTCATCGAGCGGGCCGACCAGGCCCTGTACCGGGCCAAGAGCTCCGGGCGCAACTGCGTGGTTCTGGAAAATAGCGAGGCCGACGGGACCCCGGTTCTGGCGGCTCAAGACGAGCCTCTCTAAGATGCTCCGGTGATTCCAGCTGGCTACTATGAGCTAAGCGCCCTCTTAAGGTCTTTCCCAAGATAAGCACTCCACCTTTTTAATCCCCCTATCATCATCATCCTTGGACTTTCTCTCCCCGTAAGGGGAGAGCCCAAATCAAGTCCACAGAAAGGGGTAAAAATAGGGCAATAAAGCCCGCACAAGCCCATGGGGCGGGCCCCAAAGCCCTGATTTTGGACAATCATTTAGAAAAGAGACATAGGCATCTTGATTATCAACATAAACCCAGATTTTCCCCAGGGCAGGCATATGATAAAACTCGCGACCATGCTCGCGGACGGAGCCATCATAGCCTACCCCACTGACACCCAGTACGGCATAGGATGCGACCTGAGGAAAAAGAAGTCCATTGAAAAGCTTTACCGCATAAAACAGCGGAGCCGGAAAAGCCCCTTCAGTTTCATCTGCGCGGATCTCACCCACATATCCGAGTACGCCTTGGTCTCGGATTTCGCCTATCGCACCATGAGGCGCATACTCCCCGGGCCCTTCACCGTGGTCTTGCCAGGCACCAGGCTGGTGCCGCAGATCATGCTCTCCAGGCGCCACGAGTGCGGACTCCGGGTGCCCGACCACAACATCCCCATAGCCCTGGTCAAGGCCCTGGGTAGCCCCATCATCAGCACCTCGGCCACACTCCCGGGTCACGAGGACGACAAGGCCCCCCAGAGCCCCCTGGAGATTGAGGAGCTCTTCAAGGGATCCCTGGATGTGGTGGTGGACGGGGGCCCGGTGCCCGGAAAACCCTCCACCGTGGTCTCCCTGGTGGATGACGACCCCATCATCCTGCGGCAGGGGCTGGGGGTTTTTTGAGGCTAACTAAGATTCAACCCCTTTAGGGGGAAGAGGGGAAATGTTTTTTTATTATTTTGCGCTATCTCCATGAAAGCGGCTAAAGCAGCTAATGCAGCTAAAGCAGCTAATGCAGTTAAAGCACTTAAAGCACTTAAAGCAGCTAAGAACATCTAAATAAAACCAAAAAAAGACCTATAAAATTGATTCGTGCGAACTATCTCAGAATCAAAAATATAAAAGATGTAGAATATTCTCACAGTGGCTGATAAGATAACTTAAGGCCGGAGAACAGCGGGCATTACGCCCGCTGCTTCCCGGCCTCTTTTTTTTGCATGGGCGGGAAGCTGAATTTATTATGTCCTTCATCAATATAAAATCCCTGACCAAATACTTTGGAAGCGGTGAGGAGAGACAGTGCGTTCTCAAGGGCATAGATCTCTCAATCGAGGAAGGGGAGATCTACGGGGTGATTGGGCTGTCCGGGGCGGGTAAGAGCACCCTCATTCGCTGCCTCAACCGCCTGGAGACTCCGGACGAGGGAGAGATAAACATAGCTGGACAAGATATCCTCAGCCTCTCCCAAGAGGAGCTGAGGTACGCCAGGATGGAGATGGGCATGATCTTTCAGTCCTTCAATCTCCTCTCGTCTAGGACCGTGAGCGGGAACATAGCCTTTCCCCTGGAGGTTAAGGGGCTTCCTAAAAAGCTCATAAGGGAGAGGGTGGAGGAGCTCACCAACCTGGTGGGTCTAACAGATAAGCTCTCAAGCTATCCATCCCAGCTCTCGGGCGGGCAGATGCAGCGGGTGGGGATAGCCAGGGCGCTAGCCAACAACCCTAAGATCTTGCTATCAGACGAGGCCACCTCGGCGCTGGATCCCCAGACCACCATGAGCATATTGGAGCTCGTGAACAGGCTCCAGAGGCGCCTCAAGCTGACGGTGGTGCTCATAACTCATGAGATGAAGGTGATTACTGAAATATGCGATAGGGTGGCTGTTTTGGACGGCGGGGTCATAGTGGAGGAGGGGCCGGTGGTGGAGGTGTTCACCAACCCCAAGAACCCAGCTACCCAGAGTTTTGTGGAGGTCATCCTCAGACGAGATAGCCCCTTCCTGGACAATGGTTACAGCCCCAGAGGAAGGCTCTTAAGACTGCGCTACACGGGCCAGGCGGTGACCGATCCCATCCTTAGCGAGGCTATTTCCCAAACAGGGGTGTCCCTGGTCATACTCCAGGCCCAGGTGGATCACATCAAGCTAGTTCCCTTTGGAACCATGCTGGTGGATATGGCTGGAAGCGAGGAACAAGTGTTAAAGGCCGTAGACTACCTAAAAGACCATGGCGTGAGAGTGGAGGCCCCATCGTGATACTTACGGCCCAGCAGTACGCCATCCTCTTGAAGGCATCCCTGGAGACCTTGTACATGGTAGCGGTTACCACCGCGCTTACGGCGCTCATGGGTATACCTTTGGGCGTGCTCCTCGTCATCACCAGGCCCGGGCATATATTGGAGAATTCTCTTCTGTACAGATCGCTTGGATTCGTGGTTAACGCCACCCGCTCCATTCCCTTCCCAATATTTATCGTCTTTGTCATACCCCTAACCAGGGCCATTGTGGGAACAAGCATAGGCGCCACCGCGGTAATCGTGCCTCTCACCCTGGCGGCCTTGGTGTTTCTGGCCAGACTCACGGAGACCGCCCTTCTGGAAGTGCCCCACGGAGTGATAGAGGCTGCCAAGTCCATGGGCGCCACCAACTGGAGAATAATATGGCGGGTCATCCTTCCGGAGGCCAGGCCCAGCCTCATCATGGCGCTTACCATCACGGTCATCACCCTTATAAGCTACTCCGCCATGGCCGGGGCCATTGGCGGAGGCGGCCTGGGGGATCTGGCCATCCGTTACGGATACCAGCGTTATCAGAAGGACATCATGTGGGTGACAGTAATAGTTTTGGTAATCGCGGTGGAGCTGGTGCAGAGCACCGGGGACTTCCTGGTGAGGAAGTTCTCCAGGCACTAGAGGCTCACAAAATGCCTTATGCCGTATAGGCATTCATGAATTTATGTAAAGAAAGCTAAAAACAAAGCTATTTCTATACGCCAAAGGCCGCGGGGCTAAATAGCCTTAGTTCTAAACGCTCCTCGGGGTCCTTTTAGGGAATGGCCATAAAGTTTAAGGCTAGACCAAGACATAAAAAAAAATGACAAGGAGAGATTTTTATGAAAAAAATATTGCTACTGGGCTTAATCGCTTTTTTCGCGTTCTCATCTTTGGCCTTCGCCCAGAAAGCCATAGTCGTGGGAACCACCTCAGGATCTGACGTGGACATTCTGGAGAAGGCCGTGGAGATGGCCAAAAAGGACGGCATCGTGGTGGAAATTAAGGAGTTCAGCGATTATACCCAGCTGAACGTGGCCCTGGCCGCGGGAGACATTGACCTTAACGCCTTCCAGCACATCCCCTATCTAGAGGACTATTTGAAGGCCAATCCCAATGACAAGCTGGTGAGCATTGGTGTGACCTATGTGTCTCCCTTGGGTTACTTCTCTAAAAAGATAAAATCCCTAGATGAGCTCAAGGAGGGAGACACCATCACCATCCCCAATGACGCCTCCAACGGCGGACGCGCCCTTTTGCTTTTGGAGCGCGCCGGAAAGATAAAACTCAAGGATGGAGTAGGGATTACTCCCACGGTCCAGGACATAACCGAGAATCCCCTCAAGCTCAAGATAGTGGAGGTGGACGCGGCCCAGACTCCTTCCACCCTGGACGACCCCAAGGTGGTGGCGGCCGCCATCAACAATAACTACGCCCAGCCCCTGGGACTCAATCCCTCCAAGGACTCCATCTTTCTAGAGGATAA